>NZ_JBASOH010000113.1:0-3355 GCF_049658005.1 Azovibrio sp.
GCACCAGGGTGAGTCCGAGGCCGTGGCCGGCGCCGGGGCCCTGGCGCTGGAAGCGTTCGAACAGGCGCTCCGGGTCGGTGCCGCCCAGGCCCGGGCCGCGATCGCGCACCTCCATGCGGCTCTCCTCCAGCCGGCACTGCACGGCCGCGCCGCCGCCATGCCGGATGGCGTTTTCCAGCAGGTTACGGAGCACGAGCTGCAGCAGGGCCGGATCGGCCCAGAGACAGGCCTCCGGCGGCACCCGGTTGTCGAGGGCCGGGACACCGGCGGGGTCGAGGGACTGCCAGCAGGCGTCGATCTCCCGGGCCAGGGCGAGATGCTCCCGTTCCTTGGGTCCGGCGTCCCGGGCGAGGAGGAGCAGGCTCGTGGCGAGCCGGGTGATGCGGTCGCAGGCGGCGATGATGCGTCTGGCGCGCTGGCGGGCCTTGTCCGGCAGGTCCGGGTTGGCGGCCAGCAGTTCCGCGTCGCTGCGGATGCCGGCCAGGGGGGTGCGCAGTTCATGGGAGAGGTGGGCATTGAAGGCTTGTTCCCGGGCGAGTAGCTCGTGCTGGCGGGTTTCGGCCGCGTCCAGGGCCTGGGCCACGGCCAGCAGTTCGCGTTCCATGCCGGGCTGGGCATAGGGCTGGCCGCCGCGGCCCTGGGCCAGGCGCGCCGCGAGGCTCTCGAGGCCCCGGGTCAGGCGCCCGGCCAGGGCATAGACCAGCACCAGCACCAGGGCGCAGAGGATCAGGGCGCCGGAGAGGATCAGGGTGCTGACGGCCGTTACCCGGGCGCCGTGTTCCGATTCGTCGTAACGCAGGATGAAACGGGCCCCCCTGGCCTCGCGCACCGCGACGTGGAATTCCCGGGTCCCCAGGAAAATCTCGTGGTTGCCGATCGGGAGCCGGGCCAGTTCAGGCGCCAGTCCGGGAGGCGGGGGTTCGCCGGGGCGCAGGCGGTAGAGCTGCATGTTGGGGGTGTTGGGCAGGGTCAGCCGTTCCGAATCGCCGCTGGCGCGAATGCTGTATTCCAGTTGCTCGGCAAGAATGTCGTCGATGAACTCCGCTTCCATCTCCTCATACATCGACAGCAGGGCCAGGGCCTGGCCGGCGATCAGCAGCAGCACCAGCCCCGTCACCGACCAGGCGATCCTGATCCGCATGCTGGGGGGCGGCTTCATGGCGGGCAGACCAGCTTGTAGCCCAGGCCGTGCACATTCGCCACCTGCACGCCGCTGGCTTCGCCCAGGGCCCGGCGCAGGGTGTAGAGGACGCTGCGCAGGTTGTCGCTCGATTCCTGCTCGCGGCCCCAGATGGCGATTTCCAGCTCGCGGCGGGAGAACACCCGGTTCGGGTGGGAAATGAGTTCGGCAAGGAGCTTCAGGGCCTTGGGGGGCAGGCGCAGGGGCTGGCCGGCGAGCCGCACTTCCTGGGCGCTGCCATCGTACTCCAGGGGGCCCTGGCGGTAGATCCGGGCCTGGGACTGGACTCCGGCGCGGCGGACCAGGGCCGCGAGGCGGACTTCCACCTCCTCCAGGGCAAAGGGTTTGACGAGGTAATCGTCGGCCCCGGCGGCAAAGGCCGTGAGCTTGTCTTCCAGGGTATCCCGGGCGGTGAGGATGAGCAGGGGCAGGGGATGGCCGGCGGCGCGCAGGCGCCGGGCCAGGCCGATGCCGTCCCCGTCGGGCAGGTTGCGGTCCAGGATCGCCGCATCAAAGCCGCTGTCTTCGAGCAGCAAGGCGGCGCCCGCCAGGGTGTGGGCGTAGTCGCACTGATGCCCGCGCGACTCCAGGTACTCATAGAGGTTCTCGGCGAGGGTCCGGTCGTCTTCGACGATGAGGATGCGCATGGAAGGCGTAGAGAAGAAAGGCCCACATTATAGGCAGCGCCGGCCGGTCATGCCGGCGCAGTACAATGACGTCCCATGCTCCATCTGTTTACCTCCAATCGCTACGAAACCCTCAAGGCCCGCCTGCTGAGGCGGCTGGCGGATGCGCCTCTGGATCCGTTCCAGTTTCAGGAAGTGATCGTCCCCAGCGCCGCCGTGAAGCGCGACCTGCAGCTCGCCATGGCCCGTGTCTACGGTGTGGCGGCGGGGGTGGAGTTTCCCTTTCTGGCCCAGTGGCTGTGGGAGCGGATCGCCCAGCTGGTGCCGGTGGAGGCGGTTTCCCCCTTTGCGCCCGAGCGGGCCTCCTGGCGCTTGTACCGGCTGTTTCAGGACGAGGCCCTGGTTCAGGCGCACCCGCGTCTGGCCGGTTATCTGCAGGAAGCCGATCCGGTGATGCGTCTGGACCTGGCCCGGCGGGTCGCCACCCTGTTTGAAAACTACATCACCTACCGGCCCGACTGGCTCGAAGCCTGGAGTGCCGGCGAAGCCGCCCGCCTGCCCGGCGCCGGCCCCCGGGAGCGTCAGGATGAAGCCTGGCAGATGGCCCTCTGGCAGCGCTTCATCGCCGGCCTGGGCACGGCGCGCCGCCATCCCTCCGCCGCCTTCTTCGATGCCCTGGAACGACTGGGACCCGAGGGCGTGGCCAAGGCCGGGCTGCCCCGCGAGGCGCACATTTTCGGCCTCTCCACCCTGCCGCCCCTGTATTTGAAAGTCCTGACCCGGCTCTCGGCCTGGATCGACATTCACCTGTATCTGGTCAATCCCTGTCAGGACTACTGGTATGAGCTGGTGGCGCAAAAACGCCAGGCCCGGCTCGCCGCCTCGGGCCAGGGCGAGTATCTCGACGACCGCTATCCGCTCCTTGCCGACTGGGGCCGCCAGACCCAGGCCCTGTTTGGACTGATCCTTGAAACCGTGGCCGAAGCCAGCGCGGAGGACGGGAATTTCCAGCCTTCCGGCCAGGCCACCCTGCTCGGCCGCTTCCAGGACAGCATCCTCAAACTGGCGGCGCCGGCGGCGGGGGAATGGCCGCTGCAGCCGGAGGACCGCAGCGTCGAGATCCACGTGGCCCACTCCCTCACCCGGGAGCTGGAAATCCTGCACGATCAGCTGCTCGACCGCTTCGAGGCCGACCCGGACCTGGGTCCCGGCGACGTGCTGGTGGCCCTGCCCGACCTGGATGCGGCCGCCCCCCTGATCGATGCCGTGTTCGGCACCGCCGGCAAACTGCCTTACACCATCACCGGCCAGAAGGCCGTGCAGAGCAATCCCGTGGCCCGCGTGCTGCTGCAACTCATGGATCTTGCCGCGCCCCCGGCCCGCCTGCCCGCCAGCCAGGTGTTCGCCTTGCTGCAAGAGCCGCTGGTGGCCGAAGCCCTGGGCCTGGATGAAAGCGATCTGGAGCAACTGCATCAGGGCCTGCTCGAAGCGGGCGTGCACTGGGGCCTGGACGGAGCCGGACGCCAGTCGGCCGGCCTGCCGCCGGACC
>NZ_JBASOH010000114.1:0-10068 GCF_049658005.1 Azovibrio sp.
GAAAAGGGGTCAGGGTCATTTAATTTCTCAGGGCCTCCGCACTGCGCGCTACAGCGCCGCTCAACTTCACGTTAGCCACCAATACCCTGAGAGGTCGATTGACATTTTGGGGTCATACCCCGTGCCCTGACCCTTCGTCTGACCCTTCGTCTTCGTCTGACCCTTCGTATATGGCCGCCCCAAGATCTGCCCTTCGGCCGAAGCTTCAAGATTGGCTTCGGAATGAACCGCCCTGCTTTTATAGACAACCGGATGCCCGCCGGGCTCGGTTGTCAGCCCATCAAGCCTCAACGAATGCGGATGACTACCCGGCGGTTGCGGGGTTCGGCAACCTCATCGCCGGTCTTGACCAGCAATTCCCGTTCGCCCCGGCCAGCCACTTCCACGGCGCCGGGGTCGATGCCTTCGGCCTTCAGTGCCTCGCGCATGGCCGATGCACGCTCCAGGGACAGGACATCGTTGCCGCGCAGATCACCGACGGTATCCGTATGGCCGACGATCAGCATTTCCGCCACGGGCCGGCTGGCCAGTTCCTGGCGGACGGCCTGGAATTGCGCCCGGGATTCCGGCGTCAGCTCGCTGCTGCCTTCGAGAAAATACAGCACGAAACTCACCGGACGGGGCGGCATCTGGGCCAGCACGGCACCAAAGCGTTCCTGCACCGCTGCGGCCGGCATGGTGGTGGCCGTCAGGCTGCCGCCCTGGCGCTGCACCGCTTCATAGGGTTGATCGAGCACCTGTTGCTGCCCGCCGGACCGAATCACCAGAGCGCTGGGTTTGCCATCGGGCTCGGGCAACAGCACCACCCGTTCGCTGACGCAGGCCGAGAGCCCGAGGCAAGCCAGCACGGCCCACAACGACTTATTCGGTTTCATGGGCATTCACCTCCAGGGCAAATTCGGTTCCCCGCACCCCGAGGATGCTGTTGGGGGTATGGAACTCCACGGTTTCCGGCGAAGTCTTGGCCAGCTTGCCGGTAACGACCGCCAGGCGGCCCCGTTTCACGGTGGTCCGCATGGCTCCCTGATGGGTCGTCTGGTCGAAGCTGAACTTGTCCAGGCTGAGCAGGGAATTGGCACCGGCCGAGAGCAGGGTTTCATCCTTGAGGGTGATGCCCACGGCACCGTCGCTGCCGGTACGTACCTTGTCGGCCACGAAGATGGCCATGCCCGGCCCGGCCTTCAGCCTTTCGCTGCCACGTTCCACCTGGACCTGACCACTCACCCGTTTCACGGTCCCCGCCGATTCGGCGGCTAAAAGATGATTCGCTGACCATACAAACAGAGTTGCCAGCAGCCATTGTGGTTTAATCATGTTTGTATTCCTCCCTCAAACTGCACAATTGACAAGACAAGAACACTTGCGAGTGACAGCCCAACACCAGCAGCTGACTTCGGTCATGAACTGGCTGGAGTATAGCGGTAGCCAACTGGAACTGGACTCACAATTACTGCTCCGTTTGCAACTGGTGACAGAAGAGCTTTTCCTCAATACCCTGCAGCATGGCTACGGCCAAGCCTGCGATGCCCCTATCGAGTTGAGCCTGACGGAAGAGGCCGGCCAGGTGCGGCTGACCTACTCGGACCGGGCGCCGGCCTTTGACCCCCGCAGCCAGCCCGCCCGGCAAAACCCGGAACAGGCAGGGGCCGGTCTCGCCCTGATCTGCCAGTTGCCGGACGAGCTGGATTACCAGCGCCGGGACGGCTGCAACCTGATCTGCCTGCGCTTTGGCACCCCCTCCAGAATCCAGGATTGACCCCCATGAAACACTTGTTCCAGTTCTTGCTCCGCCTGGGCAGCGCCCTGCTCATCGCGGGATTCGTCGCTTTTGTCCAGTACGCACTCTGGGATCTTGCCAACAGCAACCAACCCATCGCCGATGCAGAGCAGGAGGTGAAGGGCTTTGCCTACAGCGGCTACCAACGCCACCAGAGCCCCCTGACCGCCGACTACCCCAGCCTCGATGAACTGACGGGTGACGTGGACCTGCTGGCCCAGTACACCAACCGGCTACGCACCTACAGCAGCCTGGACAATGCGGCAGTAGTGCCCCTGGCCGGGTTTCGCGGCATCAAGGTGACCCACGGCATCTGGCTGGACCGGGACGAGGAGAAAAACGCCCGGGAGGTGGCAGCCGGCATCCAGATCGCCCGCCAGTACAAACACGTGGAACGGCTCATCGTCGGCAACGAATCCCTCCTGCGTCAGGACATGAAGCCGGACACCCTGATCCCCCTGCTCGAACAAGTCAGGAAGGCCACCAGAAAACCTGTTTCCACCGCCGAACCCTGGCATGTCTGGCTGAAGTATCCGGAACTGGCAAAGCATGTCGATTTCATCACCGTGCACCTGCTGCCCTACCACGAGGGCCTGCCCGTCGAAAAAGCCCTGGACTACGCCATGCAGCGTTACGACGAGTTGGCCAAGGCCTTCCCCAGGAAGAAGATCGTCATCGGCGAAATCGGCTGGCCCAGCCGGGGGCCCATCATCGAGGCCGCCGTAGCCTCGCGGGCCAATGAGGCGCTGTTCATCCGCAGCTTCCTGGCTTCGGAACGGACACTGAAGCTCGATTACTACATCATGGAAGCCATCGACCAGCCCTGGAAGATGGAACTGGAAGGCTGGGCGGGGGCCTACTGGGGCGTCTTCAACGCCGACCGGGAGCCGAAATTCTCCCTGGAAGGCGCCGTGCCCCGGGACATCCGCTGGCAGAGCAAGGCCTACAACGCATCTCTTTACGCCTTTGCCCCGATGCTGCTGATCGGCCTGCTGCTGGGTAGCTGGAGCTTCATGGGCCGTCTGTGGCTGGCGATCCTGGTCCAGGCCTGCGTCACGACCCTGGTGCTGGGCATCAACGTGCCCGCCGACTACTACCTGAGTCAGCGGGACCTGGTGGGCCTGTCCCTGCTGATTGCCGCCACCCTGATCACCATTTCCGTGCTGCTGGCCCATGGCTACGAATTCGGGGAGGTGCTGTTCAAGAACGTCTGGAAGCGCCGCTTCACGCCCCTGCCGCCCCTGCCGCCGGAACAGGAACCCTTCGTCTCCATCCACCTGGCCTGCTACAACGAACCGCCGGAGATGGTGATCGAGACCATCGACAGCCTGGCCGCCATGAATTACCACCATTTCGAAGTGCTGGTGGTCGACAACAATACGGCCGACGAGGCCCTGTGGAAGCCGGTGGAAGCCCATATGGCGACGCTGGGCCCCAACTTCCGCTTCTTTCACCTGCGTCCCTGGCCGGGCTTCAAGGCCGGCGCCCTCAATTTCGCCCTGAAGCAGACCGATCCCCGGGCAGAAGTGGTGGGGGTGGTGGATGCGGACTATGTGGTGTCCCCGGACTGGCTCGCCACCCTCGTTCCCCATTTCGTGGAAGCCCCGGACGTGGCCGTGGTCCAGGCGCCCCAGGCCCACCGCAACTGGGAGCACCAGCCCTTCCGGCGCATGTGCAACTGGGAATTCGAAGGTTTCTTCCGCATCGGCATGCACCATCGCAACGAGCGTAACGCCCTGATCCAGCATGGCACCATGACCCTGGTGCGCAGGAAACCCCTGGACGATCTGGGCGGCTGGTCGGAGTGGTGCATCTGCGAGGATTCGGAACTGGGCCTGCGCCTGCTGCGCCAGGGCTTTGACACCCGCTACGTGGACCATGTGCTGGGCAAGGGCCTCACCCCGGCCGACTTTTCCGCCATCAAGAGCCAGCGCTTCCGCTGGGCCTTTGGCGCCATGCAGATCCTGAAGGCCCACCTGCCCGCCCTGCTGGGCCCGAGCCAGCTCAACATCGCCCAGCGCTACCATTTCCTCACCGGCTGGTTCTCCTGGTTTGGCGATGCCCTGCAGCTCGTCTTCACCTTCGCCTCGCTGATCTGGACCCTCCTGATCCTGATGGCGCCCAAGTCCTTCGGCCTGCCGGTCGTGCTGCTGGTCGTGCCCATGCTCGGCTTCATGGCCTTCAAGGCGGCCCTGGGGCCGATCCTCTACCGCCGCACCATGGACTGCCCCTGGGTGGACATCGCCGGCGCCTCGCTGCTCTCGGCCGGCATCTCCCACGCCATCGCCCGGGGCATCTTCGCCGGCATCTTCAAGAAAAAGGGAGAATTCGTGGTCACCCCCAAGGGCTGGAAAGCCAAGGGCGGCCTCGCTTTCTTCACTCCCATCCGGGAAGAAATGGGCCTCCTGGTCGCCCTGTTGCTGGGCGCCTGGATCGTCGCCTTCGGCCTGGGAGCCCAAGACCCGGCGGCCAAGGCCTGGATCGCCGTACTGCTGCTCGAAACCATCCCCTACTGGGCCGCCCTGGGCTGCCAGATCGCCGCCTACTGGCCGGAAAAGCAGCCCGAGCCCAAGGCCAGCCCGCAAGCCTGAAATTGACAGGCAGCACGGATGCGCATAGGGTGCGCGCATTCGTGCTGCGCCGGAGTGTCCGCCATGACTTCCCCCGTCAAGAAAGCCACCAACCTCAGCCTGCGGGTGGATCTGCTCGAAGAAGCCCGGGCCCGCAAGATCAATCTTTCCCAGATGCTGGACACCGCCTTGCAGGCCGAACTGAAGAAAGAGCGGGAAGCCGAATGGCTGGCCCGGAACCAGGCGGCCATCGAGGCCTATAACCGTGAAGTCGCAGAACAAGGTCTCTGGAGTAATGGCTCGAGAGCCTTTTGATGCATCGCTTTGACGTCTACCCCAATCCGGAAAGCCGGGAGCGCCTGTCTGACCTCGTCGTGCTGCAAAGCGAGCTGCTGGAACGCCTCGATAATGGGGTGGTCGCCCCGTTACGCGGCCAAGGGGGTGGCCGATCCATCCCCATCTTGCGCCTCAATCCCGTGGTGGAAGTCGAGGGGCAGCCCTATTTCGTCCGCATTCAGGATCTGGCCGCGATCCCGGCACACCGCCTGCGCCAGGCCGTTTGTAACCCTGCAACCCGTTTGCAACCCTGCAACCCGTTTGCAACCCGTTTGCAACTTATCCTCGGAGCGGGAAGCCCGGCTTGCCGCCCTCGACCTCCTTTTCACCGGTGTTCTTTAATACAAGCGAAAATCACCATGGCCCAATATGTGATGTCCATGCTGCATGTCAGCAAAATCGTCCCGCCCAAGCGGCAGATCATCAAGGATATTTCCCTCTCCTTCTTCCCCGGCGCCAAGATCGGCCTGCTGGGCCTGAACGGTTCGGGCAAATCCACCGTGCTCAGGATCATGGCGGGCGAAGACAAGGAATATGAAGGCGAGGTGCATTGGCAGCCCGGCCTCTCGATCGGCTACCTGCCCCAGGAACCCGTGCTCGATCCAGAAAAGACCGTCAAGGAAGAAGTGGAATCCGCCCTGGGCGAAGTGATGCAGGCCCAGGAAAAGCTCGAAGCCGTGTACGCCGCCTACGCCGAGCCGGATGCCGATTTTGACAAGCTCGCCGAAGAACAGGCGCGTCTCGAAGCCATCCTGGCCACCTCCGGTAGCGACGTGGAAAACCAGATGGAAATCGCCGCCGACGCCCTGCGCCTGCCGCCCTGGGAGGCGAAGATCGGCAATCTTTCCGGCGGTGAAAAGCGCCGCGTCGCCCTGGCCAAGCTGCTGCTCGAAAAGCCCGACATGCTGCTGCTCGACGAACCCACCAACCATCTCGATGCCGAGTCGGTGGAATGGCTGGAGCAGTTCCTGGTGCGCTTTCCCGGCACCGTGGTGGCCGTCACCCACGACCGCTACTTCCTCGACAATGCCGCCGAGTGGATTCTCGAACTCGACCGCGGCCACGGCATTCCCTGGAAGGGCAACTACTCCTCCTGGCTGGAACAAAAGGAAGCCCGGCTCGAAGCCGAAAACAAGCAGGTCGACGCGCACATGAAGGCGATGCAGCAGGAACTCGAATGGGTGCGCAGCAATCCCAAGGCCCGCCAGGCCAAGTCCAAGGCCCGCCTGTCCCGCTTCGAGGAAATGTCCAGCTTCGATTACCAAAAGCGCAACGAAACCCAGGAAATCTTCATTCCCGTGGGCGAGCGCCTGGGCGACAAGGTCATCGAATTCGACGGCGTCAGCAAATCCTTTGGCGACAAGCTGCTGATGGACAAGCTCAGCTTCACCCTTCCCCCCGGCGCCATCGTCGGCATCATCGGCCCCAACGGCGCCGGTAAATCCACCCTGTTCAAGATGATCATCGGTCAGGAACAGCCCGATTCCGGCGCAATCGAGGTCGGCAGCACGGTGAAGATAGCCTATGTCGACCAGTCCCGCGATTGCCTGGACGGCAGCAAGACCGTGTTCGACGAACTGGCCGAAGGCCGCGACATCCTCCAGATCGGCAAGTTCGAAATGCCGAGCCGAGCCTACATCGGCCGCTTCAACTTCAAGGGCGGCGATCAGGGCAAGCGGGTGGGCGAACTCTCCGGCGGCGAGCGAGGCCGGCTGCACCTGGCCAAGACCCTGATGACCGGCGGCAACGTCTTGCTGCTGGACGAACCTTCCAACGACCTGGACGTGGAAACCCTGCGCGCCCTCGAAGACGCCCTGCTCGAATTCCCCGGCTGCGCCCTGGTGATCTCCCACGACCGCTGGTTCCTGGACCGCATCTGTACCCACATCCTCGCCGCCGAAGGCGATTCCCAGTGGACCTTCTTCCCCGGCAACTTCCACGAATACGAGGAAGACAAGAAGAAGCGCCTGGGTGAGGAAGGCGCCAAACCCAAGCGCATCCGCTACAAGCCCATCAGCCGTTGAACCCCCACGGCAGACCGCCCGCCCTCACATGCCCAGGGATTTCAGCAGGTCATCATGTTCGCTGCGGGAAGGCTGGGCGGGAGCCGTCTGCGCTGCGGCTGTCCCGCCCCCATTGGCCTGGGCGATCAGCTCATCGGGATTCACGGCCTCCTGGGGCTCGAAGTCGTAGAGCTTGATGAACTCGGTGCCATCCATGGCCAGTTCCAGGTAGAAGATGTGGTTGTGCCCGGTGTAGAAGGTAACCCGGCGGGCTTCGGGCTTGTCCAGCTGGGTGTCCACGCTCAGCATCACCGGCTTGTTGAGCACCAGCATCCTGGGCTGGTTCTGGGTGATGTAGGTCTGCAATTCACGCCCGATCTGATTGGTGAAGTCGCCAACGATCTGGTTCATCAGTTCGCCCATCACATTGCTGACGTCGTCAGCGGTATGGGAACTGGCCAGATCATCCTTGCACATGCCCATGCTGAGCATGTAGCTCTGATACAACTCCATCGCAGCCTGAGATGAGAAGTTGATGACCACGAGACCAGAAAAACCGCCATCAAGCAACACGAAACAGCCAATATCGGGCTTGAGACAGGTTTTGTTGATGCGCTGCACCATGCCGGAGTAGCGAATCTCGCCATGGGTGGCCATATTCAGGACCTTGGTCACTGAATTGCAAAGACTGATGAGAATATCTTCGGTGCCGTAGGCGACGGGTTTTGCAGTTGCAGTCATGTGCTGGGTCCAGTGGAGGGAAATTCCGCTATCTATAACATGGGCGGAGCCTGTTGTTGCACTGTTGGACCAACCCCGAACATGGCCTTACCGGCCATGGCGGATGGCCCCGGGGAAGGCCACCCCCTGCTCAAGCCGCCGATTATGAGCCAGAATGCCGGACCTGAGCATGAGCCTTGATCTTTTCTCCCACCTCGCAAACCCTGTCGAGCGCCTCGAACTGGCGCCCGGCGCCGTGCTGTGGCGCCATCGCCTCGAGGCCGAAGCCGCGGCCCTGCTGGCGGAACTCCCCACCCTTCTGACCCAGGCCCCCCTGCGCCACATGCAGACCCCGGGGGGATTCTCCATGTCGGTCGCCATGAGCAACTGTGGCACCCTGGGCTGGGTGACGGACCGAAAGGGCTACCGCTACAGCCCTACCGACCCCCTGGATGGAAGCGCCTGGCCTCCGATGCCTTCCAGCTGGCGGCAGGCCGCCGTGGATGCCGCCCGGGAGGCCGGGTTTGCCGGCTTTGCTCCCGACGCCTGCCTGATCAACCGCTATGCTCCCGGCGCGAAGATGGCCCTGCACCAGGACAAGGATGAGGCCGACCTGAACCTGCCCATCGTTTCCTTCTCCTTCGGCCTGCCCGCCTGCTTCCTGTTCGGCGGCCTGGCGCGGGGCGACAAGGCGCAGCGCATCCTGCTCGAACACGGCGACGTGCTGGTCTGGGGCGGCCCGGCCCGCCTGCGCTGGCATGGCATCCAGCCCATCCAGCCCGGCCAGCACCCCCTGACCGGGGCATGCCGCCTCAACCTGACCTTCCGCTGTGCCGCATCCCGGCCGGAGCCAGGCCCATGACCGCCCCGGCCGGACCCTTCTTCCCCGGCGCCGGGCGCCAGTTTGCCGCCCTGGCCCTGGACTACTGGAACGACGGCCATCGCTGGCAGGTACGCGGCGCCGTGCTGCTGCTGATCCTGCTCACGGTGGGCCAGGTGCTCCTGGCGATCTGGATCAGCTACTGGCACCGCGACCTGTTCGATGCCCTGGAAGCACGCGCCCTGGGCAAACTGCTGCACCTGATCCTGATCTTCGCCCTGATCTTCGCCCTCACCATGGCCGTCACCGCCCTGCACCTGCATGTCAAACGCTGGCTGCAACTGGACTGGCGGCGCTGGATGACGGAACTGTTGCTGGACCACTGGATGGCCCGCTCCCACCACTACAAGCTGCAGTTTATGGCGGGGGAACACGACAACCCGGATGGCCGCATCGCCGAGGACATCCGCATCGCCACCGAAGTCGCCATTGCCCTGGCTCACACCCTGCTGTTCTCCCTGCTCATCCTGGGCAGCTTCGTGGACATCCTGCTGACCGTCTCGGGCAGCGCCACCCTGCCCGGCACCGGTCTGGCGGTGCCCGGCTACATGGTGCTGGCGGCCTTTCTCTATGCGGGCAGCGGTGCTGCCCTGGGGCTGTCGCTGGGGCGCTCCCTGATCCGCACCACCAACCGGCTGCAGACGGTAGAGGCCAATCTGCGCTTCGGTCTGGCCCGGGCCCGCCAGCACTCGGAAGCGATTGCCCTGCTGCACGGAGAGGATTTCGAGCGGCGCGGCGCCGACCGCCTGTTTGCCGACGTGGGCCGGGGCTGGAACCGTCAGACCCTGGCCTACCTGGGCATCGTCTCCTTTTCCACCGGTTATGGCACCTTGCTGCCGGTCTTCCCCATCCTGATCGCCGCCCCCCAGTACATGGCCGGCGCCATGTCCCTGGGCATCCTGATGCAGGCAGCCCAGGCTTTCCAGCGCCTCACCTCGGCCCTGTCCTGGCCGGTGGACAACCTGGGAGAACTGGCCCGCTGCCGCGCCTCCATGGACCGCATCGTCTCCTTGTACCACGACATGCAGGCCCTGGAACGGGAAGAACAGGCCCCATCCGCCGCCCTGCGCCGCATCCACATCCGCCACGCGCGCCAGCCCCTGCTGGAATTCCGCCAGCTGGCCCTGCAGACCCCGGCCGGACAGCTGCTGCTCGCGCCCCTGGACCTGCAGGTGCATCACGGCGAACGCCTGCTCATCACCGGCGAGCCGACGGTGACGGAAGCCCTGTTCAAGGCGGTGGCGGGCCTCTGGCCCTGGGGCAGCGGCGAGATCCGCCTGCCCGAAGAAGCGGGCATCATGTTCCTGCCCCAACGTCCCTTCCTGCCGGAAGACAGCCTGAGAAACACCCTTTGCTATCCCCACGAACCCGGCCATTACGGCGACGCCGCCCTGCACCGGGCCCTGGAATGCGCCGGGCTCGCCTGGCTGGCACCGCGTCTGGACGAAACGGAAAACTGGGGGCGCGCCATGCCCCTGCGTACCCAGCAGCGCCTGGGGCTGGCGCGGGTGTTCCTGCAGCGCCCCGACTGGGTGTTCATTGAAGAGGCCACCGACGCCTTCGACCCCAAGGACGAGGTCTGCACCCTGGAAATGCTGCACCACGAACTGCCGGACACCACCTTGCTGCACATCAGCCGCCACGACAGCCTGTTCCCCCTGCACGGCCGCCGCCTCGAACTGCGGCGGCCCAAAGCGGCGCAGGCTTAGTCTCAGCGCCGCGGCCTGGCTGAAGAACGCCGCAGGCCTGGTTGAAGCGCCGCCGGCCTGGTTGAAGCGCCGC
>NZ_JBASOH010000115.1:0-9120 GCF_049658005.1 Azovibrio sp.
TTGAAGAGCAGCGAGGCTATCAGTACGCGCTCGCCGAACACGGCCCCCTGGCACAGGAGTGGAAGGCGGTGCCGGCCAACGGCAAGCAGAGCGGTACGGTTGAGGCGGTATCTGAGACTGAAGTCATCCAGCATGTCGGGTGAGATAAGTACGTTGTGTGGGACCGCCAGGTAATGCTCAAGCGCGAACGCGATCTGACCGATGAAGACAGCCTGCTGCTATCAGGATGGATCAGGAATTACCCAGAACTCGGCCTGGCCTACTTTCAACACCAACTCGAATGCTGGAGAACGGCGAGTTGTAATGTCGTTTCAATCACGAAATCCGGATACCCGTTACCGGGCCGGGCGAAATCTGGCCGGATTGCCGGGAGGTGAATCTGCCGCTGGCCGGGATTTACCCGGATGTCGCGCTGAGCTGATGCAAGAGCGCGCCGGTTCAGCGTTCCGGGGCGGGCAGGGCTTCCAGGGCTGCGTGGACTTCCAGCCAGCGTAGTTCGGCGGCTTCGAGGCTTTGCCACACTTGGGCCTGGCGCCGGATCAGTTCTTCCAGGGGCTTTCGGTCGGCGCCGGGGGCGTAGAGCGCCGGGTCGGCAAGCCGGGTTTCCAGGGTTCGGGCTTCTGCTTCCTGGCTGGCGATCTGTTCGTCCAGTTGTTCCAGTTCCTTCATCAGGGGGCGGCGCTTACGCAGCAGTTCCTGGCGGGCGGCGGCTTCTTCTTCGCGCTTTTGCCGGCGTTCGGCTTTTTGCTCCACCCGCTCGGCCGTGGCCGCCTTGGCGGCGGTTTTCCGGGCCGAAAGCCAGGCCGCGTAGTCGTCCAGGTCGCCCTCGAAGAGGCTGGCCTTGCCATCGGCCACTTGCCAGAGTTCATCGGTGGCGGTGCGCAGCAGGTGCCGGTCGTGCGAGACCAGCAGCACGCCGCCTTCGTAATCCTGCAGGGCAAGGCAGAGGGCTTCGCGCATTTCCAGGTCGAGGTGGTTGGTGGGTTCGTCCAGGAGCAGGAGATTGGGCCGGGTGCGGATCAGCAGCGCCAGGGCGAGACGGGATTTTTCGCCGCCGGAGAAGGGCCCCACGGGCCGGGTGGCCATGTCGCCGCGAAAGTCGAAGCCGCCCAGGTAGTCGCGCAGGGCTTGCTCCGGGGTGTCCGGCTCCTGGCGCTCTAGGTGTTGCAGGGGGGATTCGTCCGGGCGGAGCTGTTCGAGCTGGTGCTGGGCGAAGTAGCCGATCTCGAGCGTTTTGGCTTCCTTCCTTTCGCCGGCAAGTAGCGGGATTTGCCCGGCCAGGAGCTTGATCAGGGTGGATTTGCCGGCGCCGTTTTCGCCCAGAAGGCCGATGCGGCAGCCGGGGGAGAGGCGCATTTTCAGGTTTTGCAAGAGGGGCTTGCCGCCATAGCCGGCGGCGGCCCGATGCAGGGTGAGGAGGGGGTCGGGCAGGTGCTTGGGGGCAGGGAAGGTAAAGTTGAAGGGGGAATCGACATGGGCGGCGGCGACCACTTCCATCCGCGCCAGGGCCTTCACCCGGCTCTGGGCCTGGCGGGCCTTGGTGGCCTTGGCCTTGAAGCGGTCGATGAAGCGCTGGAGCTGGGCGATCTGGCGCTGCTGGGCTGCGAAGGTGGATTGCTGCACGGCGAGGCGGGCGGCGCGGGCGGCTTCGTAGTCGGAATAGCCGCCGGTGGTGAGGCTCAGGCGCTGCTGTTCAATGGCCATGACGTGGTCGACCACGGCGTCGAGAAAATCCCGGTCGTGGGAGATCAAAAGCAGGGTGCCGGGCATGGTCTTGAGCCAGGATTCGAGCCAGAGCACGGCGTCCAGGTCGAGGTGGTTGGTGGGCTCGTCGAGCAGCAGCAGGTCGGCCCGGCAAAAGAGGGCGCGGGCGAGGTTGAGGCGCACCCGCCAACCGCCGGAAAACTCGGCCACGGGCTTTTGCAGGTCGGCCTCGGTAAAGCCCAGGCCATGCAGCACCTCGGCGGCCCGGGCGCGGGCGGAATAGCCGTCGATGTCGCCGTAGTGGCTGTGCAGCCGGGCGATTTGCTCGCCGTCGCCACTGGCTTCGGCGGCGGCCATTGCCGCTTCCAGGCGGCGCAGGTCGGCGTCGCCATCGAGGACGAAATCCAGGGCCGGATCGGGCAGGGCCGGGGTTTCCTGGGCGACCCGGGCGAGGCTCCAGGTCGCGGGCATCTCGAGTTCGCCGCTTTCCGGCTGCAGTTCCCCGGCCAGGAGGGCAAACAGGCTGGACTTGCCGGCGCCATTGGCCCCGACCAGGCCGACCCGCCAGCCCGGGTGGATCTGCAGGTCGGCGCCCTCGATCAGGGGGTGGCCGGCGCGGGCGAGGGTCAGTCGTTTGAGGGCAATCATGACGGGAAGGGGGCGTGGGGTGGCAAGGAGCGGCGAATTATAGTCCGGCCTTGAGCTAGAATCAGGGCATGAATGGCCGCTCCCTGATCGGCTCCCTCACTTCCGCTTTCCCCCTATTCTTCCTCTATCCGTTCTCTATCCTTCCTCCAACCGTCCTCTATCTGCGATGATCAAGAAGATTCCAGTCGATGCCCTGATACCGGGCATGTATGTCAGTGATTTGAATTGCGGGTGGATGGACCACCCCTTTCTCACCAATGCCTTCCTTGTGGATGACGAGGCCCGGGTGGCGAAGATCCGCGACATGGGCATCCATGAGGTGTATATCGACACCAGCCGCGGCCTGGACCTGCCCGATGCTCCGACCCGGGAGGAGGTGGAGTCGAGCTTGCAAGCGCGCATGGAAGCCATCGCCACGGCAGCGCCCAAACCCCTGGCGCGCGTCAGCCTGGCCGAGGAGGCGCCGCGGGCCCGCCGGCTGCATACGGAAGCCAACCGCATCGTGAAAAACCTGCTCACGGATATCCGCCTCGGGGCCCAGATCGAGCTGGACAAGGTGGAGCCGATGGTGGAGGCCATGGTCGATTCCGTGTTCAGCAACCCGAACGCCCTCCTGCCCCTGGCGGGTCTGAAGCAGCACGATAACTACACCTTCGAGCATTCGGTGAGCGTCTGCGCCCTGATGGTGGCTTTTTCCCGGGGGCTGGCGCTATCGCGGGAGCTGATCCGGGAAATCGCCCTGGGGGCCCTGCTCCACGACGTGGGCAAGGCCAGGGTGCCGGAGGCCATCCTCAACAAGCCCGCCAGGCTGACCGAGGCCGAGTTTGCCAAGATGAAGAACCATGTGGTGCAGAGCATCGTCTTGCTGCAGCACACTCCGGGTGTCTCCGAAACCGCGCTGATGGTGGCCGGCCAGCACCATGAGCGTCATGATGGCACCGGCTACCCGAACCAGCTCAAGGGCGAGGGCATTTCCCTCTACGGCCAGATGGCGGCCATCGTCGATGTCTATGACGCCATTTCCTCGGACCGGGTGTACCACAAGGGCTTGGCCCCTTCCGATGCCCTGAAGAAATTGCTGGAGTGGAGCGAGCACCACTTCGAGCCGAAGCTGGTGCACAGCTTCATCCGCGCCATCGGCATCTATCCCAGCGGCTCCCTGGTGCGCCTTGCGAGCGGCCGGCTGGCCGTGGTGCGGGAACAAAACGAGCGGGACCTGCTCCATCCGGTCGTGCAGGTGATCTTTCACATCGGCAGCCAGTGTTACCTGCCGCCGGAAACCATTGACCTGGCCAGGAGCCAGGATCGTGTCGTTGCTCATGAGGATTTTGCTAAATGGAAAATAGATCCCAAACCCTGGCTACCCGCCTGAAGGCGGGTCTGTCGTCCTGGCTGCTGGTCTGGGCCGGCAGCCTGCTGGCTCAGGAGGTGCAACTGCCCGCCGAAACCCAGGCTCAGCTTGAACGGGGTCTGGCGCTGCAGGCCGAGGCGAAAAATTTGCGGGATCAGGCCGAAGCGGCGCGAACCCGGGATGACGAGGCTTGCGGCCACAAATTCATGATCAATGACTGCCGCGATGGCGTCCAGAAACGTTACCTGGAGCAGATCCGCCGGGCCAGGGCCATGACGTCGGAAGGCAGCGCCCTGGAGCGCGAGGCCCGCCGGAAGGAACAGGAGCTGAATCGCCAGCAGCAGGCGGCCGAAGAGGCTCGAAAGGCCAGGGAACTGCCCCTGCTGCAGCAGGAACAGGAGGCCCTGCGCCAGAGCCGGGAGGAAAAGCGCGCGCAGCGCCTGGCCGAAAAGGAAGAAAAGGCCCGGGAAGGGGCCAGCAAACAGGCCGAGCGCCGCCGCCGCCAGGCAGAAAAAGAGGCGAAACATGCCGAAAAAGTCGAAGCGCGCATGAATAAAGCGAAAGCGCGCGAGGAACCGGCCACCCCGGCCACGCCGCAGCCCTGAACCGCCCGCTCCCTTCTTTCCTCTCCGGCTAGAATCCCGGCTTTTCCAGGAGCGCAGCCCGATGTCTCCCTTGGTCGCCTACGAGCTTTGCCCCGCCTTTCCCGAAGCCCACCTGTTCGAGCTTAGTTGCCGGGTGGAGACGCCCGATCCGGCCGGCCAGGTATTCACCCTGCCGGCCTGGATACCGGGGAGCTACCTGATCCGGGATTTCGCCCGGCACATCGTTGCTATCCGCGCCGAGGCCGGCGGCCGGCCCCTCGCCCTGGAAAAGCTCGACAAGGCCCGCTGGCGCGCCGCCCCGGCCAAGGCCCCGGTCACCGTCCGCTACCGCGTCTATGCCTGGGATCTGTCGGTGCGCAGCGCCCATCTCGACACGACGCACGCCTTTTGTAACGGCACGAGCGTCTTTCTGCGGCCAGAGGGGCTGGCGCATCTGCCTTGCCAGGTCGATATCCTGCCGCCGCCCGGCCCCGCCCATGCCGATTGGCAACTGGCCACCTCCTTGCCGCGGGCCGGGGCGGCGCCCTGGAGTTTCGGCCGCCATGCCGCCGCCGACTACGAGGACCTGATCGATCACCCCATGGAAATGGGCCGCTTTACCCGCGTCGATTTTGCGGTGCAGGGCATTGCCCACCACCTGATCGTCACCGGCTGGCCCCTTTTCCATCAGGAGCGCCTGGTACGCGACCTGGAGGCGATCTGCGCCTGGCAGATGGCCCTGTTCGGCCCGCCGGCCCTGCGCGAGCCCTACCTGTTTCTGGTGCTGGCGGTGGGCTCCGGCTATGGCGGCCTGGAACACCGCAATGCCACCGCCCTGATCTGCGACCGCGCCGACCTGCCGCCGCCGGGGCTTGCGGACGAGGCGTGTCCCGCCGGCTATGTGCGTTTTCTTGGCCTTTGCAGCCACGAGTATTTCCACCGCTGGAATGTCAAGCGTATCCGCCCGGCGGCCTTCCTCGACCTCGACCTCGCGCGGGAGCGCCCCACCCGCCTCCTTTGGCTGTTCGAGGGCTTCACTTCCTACTATGACGACCTTTGCCTCGTGCGCGCCGGGGTGATTTCCGTCCCGGCCTATCTCGAACTCTTGCAAAAGACCATCACGCAGGTGTATCAGGCGCCGGGGCACCGGGTCCAGAGCCTGGAGGATTCCTCCTTCGATGCCTGGATCAAGTATTACCGCCCGGACGAGAACACGCCCAACGCCGTGGTCAGCTACTACGCCAAGGGCGCGCTTTTGGCCTTGTGCCTCGATTTGGCGCTGCGCCGCCAAAGCGCTGGCCGGGTGAGCCTCGACACCCTGATGCGAAAGCTTTGGCAGGACCTGGGCGATGGCCGCCGCGGCCTTGCCGAGGACGAGATTTTTGCGCGGCTGGCGGCCCTGGGCGGCAAGGCCCTGGGGCAATGGCTGAAGGCGGCGGTATCGGGCACGGAGGAATTGCCGCTTGCCCGGGAACTCGCCGGGGCCGGCGTCCGCCTGAGCTGGAAGGCGGATTCGGAGCTGCCCTGGCTCGGCATCCGGCTCGCGAGCGAGGGCAGCGAAGCGAAGCTCCTTCAGGTATTGAGCGGCTCGCCCGCCGAGGCGGCCGGGCTTGCCGCCGGGGATCTGCTCGTCGCCCTGAACGGCTGGCGGATCGGCCGCCAGAACCTCGATACCGTGCTTGCCACCCTGCAGCCGGGCGTGGCGGTGAATTGCCATTATTTCCGCTACGACTTGCTCGGCGAGACCCGCATTACCCCGGCCCCGGCGCCGCGCCAGACCGCCGTGCTGGAACCCCGCCCCGGCAAGGCCGCCCAGGCCAAGCGCCAAGCCTGGCTGGGGGAGCCGAGTCGAGACGCTGTGAAGCCTTGAAGGCTGTTTGAGTCTGTTTGAGTTTGTTTGCGCGTCGCCCCGCGCATCGCCTCGCGCATCGCCTCGTTACGCGCCTTTGGCACCCGGCCCGCCGAAAGCCCGCGCTTTCGCCCTGGCCGGAGCCGGAGCCGGAGCCGGGAAATTCCTGCCTTGGCGCGGCGCCTGTTGGCCCTTTCGCCCCTCGCCCCTTCGCCCCTCCTGCCGCGCTTTTGGCCCGCCCGGCTTCAGGCTTCCGGCGCTGCGTCGGCTTTCGGCTTTGCGTCGGTTTCCGGTTCCGCGTCGAAATCGGCGGCTGCCTCCCAGAGGATGTGGCTTTCCTTTTTCGCATGGGCGGTCCGGTTGAGCATGTTGATCAGCGGCCAGGCCCGTTGCTGCATGCCCACGGGCCTGTCCATGGCGGGAATCCCGGCCTCTTCCTCCGCACTGAGCTTAGGCTCCTGCCCGGAACAGGCGGAGAGATAACGCTTCAGGGCCTCCACTGCCGGCTGCATTTCTCCCTTGGTAATCACGCCCTGGGCCGAGCATGCCTTGCCCATGGCCTTGAGCAGAGGGCGGGCGGTGTCTTCCTTCATCACCATTTCGCCGGTCTCGCTGGATATGAATTTAACTAGCATCTGCGTCTCTCCTTAGGGTGTCGCTCCAGTGTAGGCGATATTCTGCCTTGAAGCTTCCACGGCCCTGATGCAGAATGATCCATGGCGTCAGGGAGGGGCATGATGGACCCGCAATTCAACCGCAATTTCGTTCCCATGGTTTCCGATGAACTGGAGCGCCTGATCCTCCAGGAAATCGCCCACCGGGGCCGCGCCAATGCCGATTCCGAAGTCCTCGACCTGCCCTGCGGCGAAGGCCACCACGCGGTGGCCATGGCGAAACTGGGGGCCCGGGTCCTGGCGGCTGACCAGAGCAGCCGTGAAACCACTGTCCGGGGCCGGGCCCTGGCTTCTGCCGTCGGCGATCGGGTGGATTTCGCCGCCGCCGGACTGAGGGAGGGGCCGTTGCCCGCCGGCCCCTTCGATCTGGTGTTCTGTCATCACGGCATCTACCGCCTGGCCTATCCCGAGGCGCGCCGGGTGGTGCGGGCCCTGCTGAAGTCCCTGCGCATCGGGGGCAAGCTCTTCATCTCTGCCTATGGCCTGCATTCGGCCTTGGGCGAAGGCTACGCAGATGCGGAAAAAGCGGTGGAAGAACGCCATTCCTGCCTGACTCCGACCTTGGCCAGCGCCTACAACATTACCGAGCCCGTCTGCCTGTACACCGAACGCAATCTGGTCACCCTGCTGTTCGAGGCCGGCGGCAGCGTCCTGAAAACCTTCACCACCACCCACGGCACGGTCAAGGGCGTGGCCGTCCGGCTCTGATGCGCCTGGGCGTCGACCTGGGTGGCACCAAGATCGAAGTGCTGGCCCTTGCGGATACGGGCGAACAGTTGCTGCGCCGCCGCATTCCCACTCCCAAGGGCGATTACCCGGCCACGCTCGCCGCCATCACCCGGCTGGTACAGGAGGCCGAGGCAGAATTGGGGCAACGGGGCAGCGTCGGCATCGGCATCCCCGGCACCCTGGCTGGCGATACCGGCCTCGTCAAGAATGCCAACTCCACCTGCCTGATCGGCCAAGCCCTGCAACAGGACCTGGAGGCCCGCCTGCAACGCCCCCTGCGCCTGGCCAACGACGCCAACTGCTTTGCCCTTTCCGAAGCGGTGGATGGCGCCGCTGCCGGAGCCCGGGCCGTATTCGGCGCCATTCTCGGTACCGGGGTCGGGGGTGGCATGGTGCTGGATGGCAAGGTGTGGGGCGGCGCCAACGGCATTGCCGGGGAATGGGGCCACAACCCCCTGCCCGGAGAGCCGGACGGCCCTCCTTGCTATTGTGGCCGCAGGGGCTGCACTGAAACCTGGCTGAGCGGCCCGGCCCTGGCGGCCGACCACTTGCGCCACACGGGCATGTCGTTGAGCCCGCAAGCCATTGTCGCCGGCGCCGAGGCGGGAATGCCGGCTTGCGAGGCGACCCTGGTCCGCTATGAAACCCGCCTGGCCCGGGCCCTGGGCGGGGTCATCAACCTCTTCGATCCGGAAGTGATCGTGCTCGGGGGCGGGCTTTCCCGTCTGGAGCGCCTGTACCAGCGGGTGCCCGGGCTGTGGGGCGCTCACGTTTTCTCCGACACCATCTGCACCCGCCTGCTCCCGCCCCGGCATGGGGATTCATCCGGAGTCAGGGGGGCGGCGTGGTTGTGGGAAGGGTAAGGCGATCCGCGGCGCCGGAGCGGATGGCAGGGGCGGCGCGGGGCATCCGCCGCCGGCGCAGGATCGGGACAGGGGCCAGGGAGCAGGGGCGGGCCAGGTATCCGCGGCGGGTATCAGGCGGCCGAGGAGGGCGAGGCGGCCGCCGTCATCCACTTCAGCACATCGGCGGTGGGTGGAAGGCGGCCGCTACTCACCACTTTTTCATTGATCACCAGGGCCGGGGTGGTCAGCACGTCATAGGCCATGATCTCTTTCATGTCGGTGACTTTGATGAACTCGGCGTCCAGCTTGCCCTGGGCGGCGGCTTCGCGGGCGATGGCTTCGAGCTTTTTGCAATTGGCGCAGCCCGGCCCCAGGATTTTTACGGTCAACATGGTTTTCTCCTCAAAAAAACGTCAAACGGTCAGCATCAGGTCAGGGATTTCAGGTCAGGGATTGGCCCGCGCCCCCTTGCGTACGACCACGCGACCACGCGACCACAAGTAACTGGCCATGACGACGAACGCAAACAGCCCCAAGGCCATGGCAGCGGCCTGGAGCGCGGCGCCATCGATCCAGGTGCCGTAGATCAGTCCGGCGCAGATGCTAAAGAGGGCCACCAGTCCCACGTAAGCGGCGGTTTTGCTGCGGCCAATCACGGCGGCCACCATCAACATGCTTTGCAGACTGAGCTCGGGGTCGGCCATCAGGTAGGCCAGCAAGGGCCCGGGGTGCATGC
>NZ_JBASOH010000116.1:0-6961 GCF_049658005.1 Azovibrio sp.
GGGGCAATTCAGGGGCAATTCAGGGGCAATTCAGGGGAAAATGGCGGTCGGCCCCTGCCGTTCTAGGCGCTCGATGGCCTCGTCCGGGCGAAGGATTGCAAAAGAGAGGGGCAGCAGGCTGCGGCGCAGCTTCAGGACCAGCTTATCCTTGCTCAGCAGCCAGTCGGCCCGGCCCCGGGCTGCCAGTTCGATGAAACGCTGATCGTCCTGATCCCGGCACTGAGGCAGCGGCGCCGGCCAGCCGCTGCCGGGCACCGCTTCGGCCCGGGCGGCGTAGTCCTGCCACAGGCGGGCGGCCCCCGTTTCGTCCATCTTCAGTTTGGGGTAGGCCAGCACCCGGCGCAGCTCCTCCAGGCAGCCGGCATCCGTGAGGCAACGGATGCGGCCCTGTTCCAGGGCTTGCGCCAGGGGGCCGGTGGAAGGGTCGCGGAAGCGAAAGATGTCGATCACCACATTGGTGTCGAGCACGAGGCGCAGCGGTGGGGGCATGGTGCGGGGCAGGGCGGACCGTCGTCCAGGGCGGCACAGCATCGCGGAGGGCGTCGGCCCTGTCAAGGGAGTGGCGGTCGGGGTGGTCCGGGGTGGCCAGCAAAAACGGGTTTCCGGCTTCTCCGGTGGACGGCAGGGATTGTGTGCCTGGAACTGTCCTGAATCCAGAATGGCATTGGCCCGCCATCGCTCGAAGGTGTAGAGCCGGCCATCTCGATATACCCGCCTGACCCGGCGCGCGGCAAGCCCCGCCGTTCAAGCGGGGAAGGATAGCCTTGGAATTGAGACTCTCCGTGAATGCGTTGGTAACGCGGTGGTCGTCGAAGTGGTTCAGGATGTAGTCCTGCTAGTTCCGAAAGGCGGTTTTCACCGTCGAGAGCTGAAAGGTCCGCACTTCGGCCTTGTCCTGAGCGGCAAGGTCTTCAACCAGCAAGGGCTGGCGATGATCTGCCCGATTTCGCAGGGCGCTGCTGCCGCGGCTCGTACCTACGGGACGGTGGTCACGCTGATGGGGGCTGGCACCGACACCCAGGGTGCAGTGCACTGCCATCAATTGAAGTCACTGGACTGGCGGGCGCGGAACGTGCGGCTCAAGGAAACGGTGCCGCAGTCCATCGTCGATGAAGCCTTGGCCCGCATCGAAGCCATTCTGCTTGAGTAGAAAACCCTGTCGGGCGAAACAGACTATGTATGGGCCGGTGCGGGTCAATGGAATCCGGATAGCCGTAAACTACCGGCGTTCCCATACCGTCACCTCCGATATGGAGTGCTGGAATTTGCGCCGGGTCTCGCGGATCACGAAGGGCACATCGAGCGGCGCCTGCAGTAGTCTGAAGTGGGGGGCGAGCAGGGTTTTCAGGGCATCCAGGGTGGTGAGGTTTTCGCCATCCTGCTTGAAGCCGCCCAGCCATTCTTCCCGGGGGGTGTGTTCGGTCAGCCAGGTGTAGGGGGAGGCCAGCACCAATAGGCCGCCAGGGTTGAGGCGTTCGTGAATCTGGGTGAGCAGCTTTCTCGGGCTGTAGAGCCGGTCGATGAGGTTGGCGGCGAGGATCAGGTCGTAGCCAGCAAAGAGGGGCTTCAGGTTGCAGGCGTCGCCCTGGAGGAATTGCACCTTGTGACACACCTCGGCCAGGCCCAGCTCGTCCAGGCGGCGTTCCTTGAAGCTTACCAGCTCCCCTTCTTCGGTCAGGGTGTAGCGCAGGCTGCCCTGTTCGGCCAGTTGCACCCCGAGCTGGATGAAGCGGGCAGAGAAGTCGATGCCGGTCACGGCGTCGAAATGACGGGCCAGTTCAAAGCTGGCCCGGCCCGTGGCGCAGCCCAGGTCGAGGGCCTTTTGCGCCGGGCGCTCGCCCAGCGCCTCGATCGCCAGCCGGGCCATGGCCTGGGGAAAGTTGGGGACGCCGAAATAGGTGTCGCCGTAATGGAACTCCGCGTATTCGGAGACCTGCTTGTCGGTTTCGTAGTGGGGAACCGCCTGGCGGATCGGCGCCTCACCCACCACATAGCGAAAGCCCGCGTGCTGGAAAAAGTGGCGGCGAAAGGCATAGCGGGAAGAATGGCGGGCTTCGTTGCCGCAGGCAATCCAGGAGCCGCCCTTGATCAGGTTGTGGCGGTCGTCATAGGTGGGGGTGGTGAAGTCGTCATACCAGGGATGAACCTGAAAGCCATCGAAGGGGTAGATCGGGGTTTCCGTCCACTGCCAGACATTGCCACAGACATCATACAGGGGGCCCTGGGGGAACTCGGTGACCGGGCAGGAGGAGGCGTAGTGGTCCAGGTGCAGGTTGGCGGCGGCGGGGGCGGCGCCTACTTCTTCCACCCCGGCAAAGGCCAGCAGCCGGTACCACTCGTCTTCCGTGGGCAGCCGCACGGCCTGGCCGCTCTGCTCCGCCTGCCAGCGGCAGAAGGCCCGGGCTTCCAGGCAGTTGGTTTCCACCGGCCAGTCCCAGGCCATGGGAATTTCTTCGGCCAGGAGACGCAGACGCCAGCCGGCGGGGTGCTGCACCCAGAAGGTGGGGTGGGTCGCCTGGGCGAAGTTGCGCCAGGCCAGGCCTTCTTCATCCCAGTAGCGGTCGGTACTGTAGCCGCCAGCTTCGACGAAGGCCAGGAACTCGCCGTTGGAGACCAGCTGGCGGCTGGCCTGGAAGGCCGGCACGGCGGCTTCATGGCGGCCGTATTCGTTGTCCCAGCCGTAATAGGGGTCGCTCAGGGGCTTGCCGAGGCAAACGCGGCCGGCGGGAATCTGCACCAGGGGGTTGGCCGGGGTGGGGCCGCCATGACGGCAGGGCGCCCAGTCCGGCAGGGGTTGCACATGGTGCAGGGCGTGCTGGCGCATCAATACCGAGGAGGTTTCCAGGTGGATGCGCTCGTGCTCGATGCCCATCAGGATCGCCCACCAGGGGTTGTTCCAGTCCAGGGGCAAGGTAAGGGGCGCGTGGCGGATGATTCCGTCCAGGGTCGTGCGCACTTCGTCCCGGTAGGCCTGGACCTGGGCCACCGTGGGCCAGTCGTAATGGGCTTCGTCAAGGTCGTCCCAGCTCATTTCATCGACGCCGATGGCAAACATGGATTCAAGGCGGGGGTCGATCCGCGCCTGCACCAGCCCGGCCAGGGTGAGCTTGTTGATGAAGAAGGTGGCCGTGTGGCCGAAGTAGAAGATCAGCGGGTGGCGCAGCGAGATCGGCCGCTCGTAGTAGGCCGCATCGCCGGTCAGGTGGCCAAACAGGGCTTCATAGCGGTCGAAGGTGGTGTGGAAATAAGCGAGGATTTCACGACGCAGGGCTTCGGCATCCTGCTGGTCAAGGCAGGGGGTGCGGGGAAAAAACGGCGGGGGCATGAGCTCTCCTGTGGGCCGGACCGGGGGCCGTAGCATTGCCGCAGAGGGGTACGGGTGTCAAGAGGCTGTAATCTGCCCTGTTCGAGAGGACGCGCCGGTTCCAGGCCGCTACATGCCGGCCTTGCATGAGCCGCTTGCATTGATGAGTCCGGGCCTTTGCACGCGAACATCCGATCGGGGTCATTCCCAGGAAACGGGTGCGCAGCTCATCATCCCGGGCGCTTCCCGACAAATTCCGCAGTGTGGCGCCAACCGGCCCGGCGCGGCTTGATCGCGCCGCCTCCAGCGACCGGACATGGGCGCCTTGCCCATGAAGTGTCTGCCAAAGCCTGAACGACTGCGCTGGGTACGCTCTTCGGGCACTGGCTGCCATGCCTGGTTGGCCGGGTTTTCTCCAGTAGCTTCTCGTAAAGTTGCTGTAACTTGCCGGCCCTGCAGGGATTTTTTCAGTTGTCCCCAAAACCTGTGGATAACTATGGGGATAGAGGCTGGGTGAAATCCCTAAATGCTTTGCCCGTAAGGCTTTTTCTTGCCTTGCCTAAAAAAGCGGCTCTATAAAAACTCAATGAAAACAATGGGTTGATTTGTGCTCCTGGTTGTCAAGCGGGGGCGGCGTTTTGGGGTGGTGAAAGCCGGCATTCTGTGCATAAGTCAAGCGGGTGAGGCGACGTATGCGCTCGGGCCGGGCCAAGGCCCGGTGGTCTGCGATGTCATTGCCGACATACCCGTGCAGGGGCAGGTCAGCGGCTTCAGGCCAGATGCATCGAGCGCCGGGCTTCGAGGCAGAGCTGGGGCTGGAGTTTCCTGCCGTCTTGCCGCGGGCCGCTGACTCGATGCCGGAAAGTGCGGCCAAGGTCCCCGCCGGCTGCTAGAATTCCCCCCCTTTTATTCCCGCCCCTTTTGCCGCCCTTTTTTTGCGCCGGCCGCGGTCGCCTGGAAAAGTTCTTTTTCGATCCGAGCAAGGAGTTGTTCAATCACATCGCAGGCCTGCCGCTGCCGCAACGTCCTCGCCTCACGCTGCTCTGGGTCGTCGCCTTCGCCCAGCTCGAACCTGGCAACCGACACCGGACCGTCCTTGCGATAGCCCTCGGCTTTCTCGTCGCTTGCGAAGCGGCTGCGCAGGATCGCCAGCGAGGCCTCGACGACGGCACTGTGCTTGCCAGTGCGCTCCTTGTGGAAAGCCGCAGCAACGGCGTCCAGTCCTTCGGCTGCGTGTTCAATGCAATAGATCAGATCGTGTGCGTCCTTGCGTTCAAAGCGCTGATCGAAGGCGAACGACTTCAGGCAGGTAAAACTGACCAGGTTGGCATGCTTGATGTGTTCCGTCGCGATTCCGTTGCCGCCGAGGAGTTCAGCCTGAATCTCGGTGACTTGGTGAAGGTCAAAAACAATGGACGAATACGGGATATTCAGTGCAGAGATCGTGCCTTCGGTCGGCAATGGCTGCACCTTGCCACCAGCGATGTCCGGTGCATCCGCCAGCAGTTCCAGTACCATCAAAGCGCCATGTTCAGTGCGGGTCTGCCAACGCCAGGAAAGCTTTGTACCGGCGCTGTTCTCGGCCCGCTCGAATCCCATCTTCTTGAGGTTGTCTTCGAGTGTGTGATATGCCTCGGTATCAGCCAGGATTTGCAGGTCGATCACGATGTCCACGTCCAGAGTGCCTGCGTGCGCTGGCACTACCGGAGGCCGTGCGGAAACGAGATATCGCGGCGTGAGTCCCCCGATCAGGTAAACCGACTCTTTCCAAGGTCCGAGTCCGCGCAGCAGCGTCACGAGGACGCGTTCGCAGTCCACCGTGTACTGGTCGCTGTAGCCATCGAACGTTGCGGGTTTTGCCATCAGAATCCAATCCTTTCCTTGCGCAAGTGCTCGGCCAATTCCTTGGCACGGCCCTCACCGCGCAAGAGGTCGAGATAGACCTGGACCGGACTAGCCAACCAAACGCCACCAACGTTTTGCCGGAACAGCAGTTCCCCCGCCGACTTCGTCTCGATGACCGCGAGGTTCGCCCCTTCATTGACGACACGCGCACCCAGCTCAGCCATTGCCGTCTCGGCACTTGTGCTGGGTAGCAGTCGAACTCGCACCTGAGAAATGCCGGACAAGAAGGGGGCATAGCGCTGTGCAGCGGCTTCGTAGCTCACCGCGTAAGCGACCTGATGCGCATCGAACATCTGGCCGAGCCGTTCGATCAGGGCATCAGATTTCAATCCAGGCACGAAATACCGGCGCAGCACTGGCGCGCGCTGCGTGGCGAGCTGCTTCGCCCAAGCATCGAGCAACGCACTTGGTTCGCGCAGGTGCCGCTCCTTGCTCGGCCCCTGTCCTCGCGACACCAACCAGTCGAACCGCTCCAGTTCGCTTAGTACGTCCGAGGCCGTGGATGGCGCTACCTGCGCCCGTTCGGCCACTTCGGTAACACCAAACCATTCCTCGTGATTGACCAGGAGCGCGTACAAAACCTGGGCGCGTCGCCCGGAGAAGAGCGACCGCACCGACTTTTCTAACGTCTTCGGAGCCGGCTTGTCGATGTAGATGTAGGCGCCAGCGGCCGGCAGGAACAAGCTTCCGCCGCTATCGAAGTAGCCAATGCGCTCGGCTCTGAGCAATTCTTTCGCCCCTGGTGAGAGCGACTCGGCGATCAGCAGATGTTGCACATCGGCGTAGTAACCATGCTGCAGCGACTTCAACTGCCATAACGCCTGGCGCACGTCTCGGGGATAGACGGACTTCTTTGCCTCAACCAGCAAGACAATCGATTTGCCGGCGACGTGCAGATCAATCTTCGCGTCGATGCGCCCCACGGCTTGAACAGCAGGTTCCGATCGAGCCAACTCGGCGTGCACGTCCGGCAACTCCCGGAGTGTCTCCAAGAGTTGTTCGATCAGAGCTTGTTCCACGAGGGTCGATTCGGTCATGACGGCCGTTATTTCCTGTTCAGCGAATAAGCGCATTATACCGAATATTCGGCATAAACGCCATATTCGCTGCACAGCGAATTCCCTTCCGGGTAACCTGGATGCGACGGTCGTCCCGGCGTTCCGCCGTCGGGCTCGCGGGCGTTGCCCCATGCCTCGTGCCGAGTCATGGCCATGCGGCTTTGATCCCTGACGCCTCCGGCCCTGCGGGCCTGCGCGCTGCGCTTGCCTATTCGTCGTCTCTGCGGGCGGGGTGTGGGCGGTCTTGCTGTTCCCTTCACCGTATCACGGCGTTCTCGCCGTCAAGGGCTGCGCGCGCCTTGCGCGCTTGCGTCCTGGCGGCCGTCGCTGACCCCTGACTGCTTGCGCTGCGCCGTGCTGGTGACGGTTCCGGGCAATTCCGCCCGAGCAACCGGAGCACGATCATGCCGCAACTTTCTCTGTCTCTCGATTCCTCGCTGCTGGTGCGTGACGACCAGGGGCGTTATCTGCCGGCGACTGCCGACCAAATTCTGGAAGCTGCACGGTACGTCATCGGCCAGAAGATTCCACGCGGAGCGCTGTTCACTTCGCCGGCGCTGGTCAAGGATTACCTGCGTACCAAGCTGGCCAGTTTCGAGTGTGCCGGCTCGGATTGTCTGGACACGGTTTTGCAACTCAGGCCGCCTTTCCAATGGCATGAGCCTGACGGGCTTCGAGGGGTGACATGAAGCCC
>NZ_JBASOH010000117.1:0-48472 GCF_049658005.1 Azovibrio sp.
GGCCAGTCGCGCCCTCCGGCCTGTCCGGCCCGGGCGCTGGCCAGACCTCGCCCCGCTTCAGCCCCGGCCTGCCGCCCGTGCCCAGCGACAGCGCCCCACCCCTGGGCTACGCCCTGGCCCAGTTGCACGGCATCTACATCCTGGCCCAGAACGCCAGGGGCCTGGTGCTGGTGGACATGCACGCCGCCCACGAACGCATCCTCTATGAACGGCTCAAAACCGCCCTGGAACAACGCCAGATCAGCCGCCAGGCCCTGTTGATCCCCGCCGTCTTCAGCGCCCAGCCCCTGGAAGTGGCCGCCGTGGAAGAGCACGGAGAGGCACTGACCGACCTGGGTTTCGACATCAGCCTGGCCGGCCCCGGCCTACTGGCGCTCAGGGCCGTGCCCAGCCTGCTCCAGGCCGGTGACCCGATCGCCCTGGCCCGGGCCCTGCTGGCGGAACTGCAGGAACACGGCTTTTCCCAGCTCGTCACCGCCCGCCAGAACGAACTGCTGGCCACCATGGCCTGTCACGGCGCCGTGCGCGCCCGGCGCCAGCTCAGCCTGCCGGAAATGAACGCCCTGCTGCGTCAGATGGAAGACACCGAGCGGGCCGGCCAGTGCAACCACGGCCGCCCCACCTGGACCGAACTCGCCTTGGAAGATCTGGACAACCTGTTTTTACGGGGGCGGTAAGGCACCTCTGCCTGTATCGCCCAGCCCGGATGCCCTCGACAAATTCCGGGTGGCCGCTGTGCCCAGGCGTTGACACGGGTTGACACTGCGGCTGTCTCGAGGCTGTCTCGAGCCTATCTCAAGCCTTCGCCGGGGCCGCCACCGTGGCCCGGTAGCGTGCCACCTCATAGTCGCTCCCCTCTTCCACCATGGCGACGGGGACGAGGAAGACGCGGCGGCCGTTGTAGTCGAATTCCAGATTTTCCCGCACATCGAAGGTGTGCGCAGGCAGGATGAAGCGCACTTCCCCCGGCGGATTGTCGTCCTGGAGCCAGAGCCCGGGCGTACCGGCATCGATCGCATAGCTCGACGCCGCCCGGGCCCGGACTTCGACACTGGCAATGTGGCGCGACAGGGTCTCGATGCCAATCTGGGCCTCCAGGTCGCTGACCCGGTGATAGCGGCGCACCACCCCCACCACCCAGTTCTCCGCCCCTTCCGGCTGCAGCGCCAGCAGGGCGCCCACCTTGAGCCAGTCGCCCTTGACGTCCTGGATGGTGGCGCCAAAGCCACCCCAGCTGACGTTTTCCACGATCCAGCTTTCCAGCGGCAAGCCCAGGGGTTTACCGCCAAATCCGGAAGAGAGCACCACCAAGGCATTGACCAGCCCCGGCAGCACCGCCACCCGGTGCTTGACCCGGTGCCGCACATGCTGGCGCTGGGGCGGCACCGGGGCCCAGCAGGCAGCCAGGTGGCGCATCACCGGCAAGACGGTCCTGGCCGGGTAACTGCCCCCCAGGTTCAGGCTGGCGGGCACCTCGCCGCCCCGCTCGATGTCGTGGATCAGGGCCAGCAGCCGGCTTTCTGCCGCCCCGGGCTGGAAAAAGCGCAGGGTGGGCGTCATGCTGTCAGGCCGCTGCGCCAGACGCACGGGCGGCAATGGCATGGCGGCATCCACCCAATACACACTGGCGGGACTGCTTTCCGGGGACAAGATGAAGTCCGGCAACAGGTGCGTGATCAAGCGCTCCGCCAGTTCGATTTCCAGTGGCAGCAGACAATCCAGGGAAGAAGCCTGAAACAGCAGGACTTTCAGATATTCGCCCGCCGGATAAGCGACAGCCCCCTGGCCTGGATATATCGGCAAGGCCTTGGTGGCAAAACCCAGACTTTCCGCCAGCAGGTAGGGGCGCCCCAGACGGACCCAGTGCACGCCCTCAACCGGACCGTAGCAAAAATGTTGCCATTTCAGAATGGCCCCCAATGCCGCAATGAGGCGGACCGTGAGTAAAGGTAGATGCGGCTTTAGTTGTTCCGCATGCCGGTCCTTCTGTCCGGCCGTCTCCAGGCAGATTTCATACTGCCGCGCCACCTCCACCCAGAAGCCGTGAATGATGGTCCGCAACCGCTTTTCCTCGGAGCGGGACAGGCGCGGGGAATGCAGATAATCGCGGGACAGGCGCTTCAGGTGGGGCTGAGCCACTTCATCGAGCTGGCGCACGATGTTAAAGCGCAGCAAGCCTGGCAGTTCATTACCCTGACAGGACTCCAGCCCGCCCATGATGTCATCCAGGGCACGAAAAGCATTGTCAACGGGCAGGCCGGACAAAAGACGCCGCAACTCCTTCGGGTCGGCGAGGGGGTGATCGGATCTGTCCTGGAAAAAATTGCCGAGCATGGGGGGGACCGGGGATGCGTTGATCTTGGGTCGAGAGTATATACCGGCGGTCTGCCCCGTGAACCGGGGCCGCCCGGTCCCGCAGCGCGACGGGCAAACCTTGGGGGAAGCCCCGGGGTGAATTAGAATGGCGCTTCGAATCAAGAATCCAGGCGCCTCGACTCCATGCAACCCTACCTTGACCTGATGCGCCATGTGCTGAACCACGGCCAGGACAAGTCCGACCGCACCGGTACCGGCACCCGTTCCGTGTTCGGCTGGCAGATGCGTTTCGACCTCTCCCGGGGCTTTCCGGTGCTGACCACCAAGAAGCTGCACCTGAAATCCATCATCCATGAGCTGCTGTGGTTCCTGCGCGGGGATACCAACATCCGTTACCTGCAGGAAAACGGGGTGCGCATCTGGGACGAATGGGCGGACGAGAACGGCGACCTGGGGCCGGTGTACGGCCACCAGTGGCGCCACTGGCCGGCCCGGGACGGGGGAGAGATCGACCAGATCGCGCAGTTGGTGGAGCGCCTGAAGCACAATCCGGATTCCCGCCGCCATCTGGTGACGGCCTGGAACCCCTCGGACGTGGACCGCATGGCCCTGCCCCCCTGCCACTGCCTGTTCCAGTTCTATGTGGCGAACGGCAAGCTGTCCTGCCAGCTCTACCAGCGCAGCGCCGACATTTTCCTGGGGGTGCCGTTCAACATCGCCTCCTACGCCCTCCTCACCTTGATGCTGGCCCAGGTCTGCGGCCTTGAACCCGGCGACTTCGTGCACACACTGGGGGACGCCCACCTCTACCGCAACCATTTCGAGCAGGCCCGCCTGCAACTGGGCCGGGAGCCCCGTCCCCTGCCCCAACTGTGGATCAACCCGGAGGTCGAGGACCTGTTTGCCTTCCGCTACGAGGATTTTTGCCTCGAAGGCTATGACCCCCATCCCCATATCGCCGCCCCGGTAGCCATCTGACATGACCGATCCCAAGACCCGTCCTGCCTGGCAGAAACTGCTTGACCATGCTGCCACCCTGCGCCCGCGCCACCTGCGCGACCTGTTCGCCGGCCACCCCCGCCGCTTCGAGGACTTTTCCCTCGCGTGGGGCGAGCTCCTCATGGATTTTTCCAAGCAGCGCATCACGCCAGAAACCCTGAACCTCCTCCATGAACTGGCCGAAGCGGCCGATGTGGCGGGCTGGCGCAGCCGGATGCTGGCCGGAGACGCCATCAACCACACCGAAGGCCGGGCCGTGCTGCACATGGCCCTGCGCGCGCCCGAAAGCCAGGCGGCGAGCTTCGGTGGAAGCGACATCGCCCGGGAGGTACAGCAGACCCTGGCCCGGATGCAGGCGTTCTGCGGCGCCATTCACGAAGGAAGCTGGCGCGGCCATTCAGGGGAGGGCATCACCGATGTGGTGAACCTCGGTATCGGCGGCTCCGACCTGGGCCCCCGCATGGTGGTCCGGGCCCTGGCCGCCTACGAACAGCCCGACCTGCGGGTCCATTTTGTTTCCAACATGGACAGCGCCGACCTGGCTCCCCTGCTCGCCCGGCTCAACCATCGCAGCACCCTGTTCATCATCACCAGCAAGACCTTCACCACCCAGGAAACCTTGGCCAATGCCCGCACGGCCCGGGCCTGGCTACAGGCTCAGGCAGGCCATGACGTTGCCGTCTGGAGGCATTTCGTTGCCGTTTCGAGCAACCTGGAAGCCGCTGCGGCCTTCGGCATCCCGGCCCGTAACGTATTCCAGTTCCGGGATTGGGTGGGTGGGCGCTTCTCGCTCTGGTCCCCGGTCGGGCTCTCCATCGCCCTGGCGGTTGGCTTTCACCATTTCGAAGCGCTGCTGGCAGGCGCCCACGCCATGGATCAGCATTTCATCCAGGCCCCCGCCCGGGAAAACCTCCCCCTGACCCTGGCCCTGCTGGACATCTGGAACACCAACTGCATCGGCGCCTGCAGCCACGGCATCTTCCCCTACAGCCAGTCCCTCGAACTGTTTCCCGCCTACCTGCAGCAACTCGAGATGGAAAGCACCGGCAAGTCGGTGGACCGCCAGGGCCAGCCCATGGAAACCAAGAGCTGCCCGATCATCTGGGGCGCCTCCGGCACCAATTGCCAGCATTCCTTCTTTCAGCTGCTGCACCAGGGTGGCCAGCCGATCCCTTGCGACTTCATCCTCTTGAAACAGGCGGATTTCCCCCTGCCCGGCCATCACCCCCAATTGCTGGCCAACGGCCTGGCCCAGTCAGCCGCCCTGGCCTTCGGACAAAGCGCCGAGGAAGCCCGACAGGCCGGCATCCCCGCCGCCTTGCTGCCCTACCGCACCTTCCCCGGCAACCAGCCCTCCACCACCTTGCTCATGGAGCGGCTCGATCCTCATGGCCTGGGACAGCTCCTGGCCCTCTACGAGCACAAGGTGTTCTGCCAGGGCGTGCTCTGGAATGTCAATGCCTTCGACCAGTGGGGCGTGGAACTGGGCAAACAGATGGCCAGCGTGCTGCTGCCCTGCCTGGAGGGAGAATCCTGCCCGGCTCATCTGGATGCCTCTACCCGGGGCCTGCTCCGGGCCTTGTCCTGAGATTGGAAGAAACCATGCACCATCCGAGACTGACCCTGATTGCCGCCGTCGGCCGGAACCGGGTGATCGGCATCCATGACCAGCTGCCCTGGCATCTGCCGGAAGATCTGCAGCACTTTCGCAACGTCACCCGTGGGCACCCGGTGATCATGGGCCGCAAGACCTGGGAATCCCTGCCGGACGCCTTTCGCCCCTTGCCGGAGCGGCTCAACATCGTCCTCAGCCGCCAGGCCCACTACCAGGCGGATGGGGCCCAGGTGGCGGACTCACTGGCGGCAGCCCTGGAGCTGGCGGGCCAGCACCCCGAAGCCTTCGTGATCGGTGGCGAACAGCTTTATGTCCAGGCTCTGCCCCAGGCGGACCGGCTGTTGCTGACGGAGGTGGAAATCGAGGTGGAAGGCGACGCCTGGTTTCCCGCGTTCGACCCCGGCATCTGGCTGGAAACCAGCCGGGAGGTTCACGTCAGCCAGCAGGGCCTGACCTTCGCCTTCGTCAGTTACGAGCGCGACTGAGCCCTGACGGGGAATCCAGGACGACCCTCAGGCCATGAAGGGGTGGCGCTTGAGGATGGTTTCGTCCCGCTCGGGGCCGGTGGAGACGATGTCGATGGGCACCTGGCAGAGCTGCTCGATCCGGTCCAGATAGGCCCGGGCATTGACCGGCAGCGCTTCCCAGCGCTTCACCCCGAAGGTGTTGTCACTCCAGCCCGGCAGGGTTTCGTAGATGGGCTCGCAACGGGCCACTTCATCGGCGCCGATGGGCAGCATGTCGATCACCTGGCCATCCAGCTTGTAGCCGGTGCAGATCTCCAGGGTCGAAAGGCCGTCCAGCACGTCGAGCTTGGTGATGCACAGGCCGGTCAATCCATTGATGCGGGCCGAGCGGCGCAGGGCGGCGGCATCGAACCAGCCGCAGCGGCGCTTCCTGCGGGTCACGGTGCCGATTTCGCGGCCCTTGTCGAACATCTGGAAACCCGGGGTGCCTTCGGTTTCGCTCTCTAGTTCGCTGGGAAAAGGGCCGCCGCCGACACGGGTGCAATAGGCCTTGGTGATGCCCAGCACATAGTGCAGGGAACTGGGGCCGACACCCGCACCCGCGGCCGCCTGACCCGCGACGCAGTTGCTCGAGGTGACAAAGGGATAGGTGCCGTGGTCGATGTCGAGCAAGGAGCCCTGGGCACCTTCGAAGAGCAGGTTGTGGCCGGCATGGTTGGCGTCGTAAATGGCCGCGGAAACGTCGGTCACCATGGGCTTCAGCCGCCCGGCCTGGCTCATGGCCTGGTCGAGCACCGCCTGGTAATCGACGGCGGGAGCGCCGAAGTAGCGGGTCAGGACGAAGTTGTGATACTCCATCACTTCTGCCAGCTTTCCGGCAAAGCGCTCCGGGTTGAACAGGTCGTAGACCCGCAAACCGCGCCGGGCGACCTTGTCTTCATAGGCCGGCCCAATGCCCTTGCCGGTGGTGCCGATCCTGGCGCCGGCACTCTTCCTGGCTTCCCGGGCCTTGTCCAGTTCGGAGTGGTAGGGAAGGATCACCGGGCAACCGGGGCTGACCTTGAGGCGACTCGTCACTTCGATGCCACCGGCTTCCAGACCATCGATTTCGGAGAACAGATGGCCGATGTCCAGCACCACCCCATTGCCGATATAGCAGTTCACGCCGGCCCGGACGATGCCCGAGGGCACGAGGTTCAGCTTGTATTCCCGCTGGGCAGCGCCTTGGCCCACCACCAGGGTGTGGCCGGCATTGTGCCCGCCCTGAAAACGCACCACGCCCTGGGCGTTGTCCGTCAGCCAGTCCACGATCTTGCCCTTGCCTTCGTCGCCCCACTGGGTGCCGACGACCACTACATTCTTGGCCATGATGCCTTAATCCTCGTTGATTGCTTCGATAATCCAGTGCTCCCCCAGGCAGACCAGCTTGCGGTCGCAGCGGGGGCTTTCGCAGGCGGTTTCTCCCGGCAGGAGTTCCACCACCACCTCGCCTTGCTCCCGGAGCGCGGCGATATGGTCCGCCAGGCGGGCATCATGGCCGACGTGGGGCGCCAGGATGGCACCCTTCGGCCTGGCCTGGGGAACCAGCCGGGCCAGTTCCCGCAAATCCATGGAAAAGCCGGTGGCAGGCCGGGCCCGGCCAAAGCTTTTGCCGGCGCCATCATACCGCCCGCCCAGGGCCACTGCCGCCGGATAGCCGGGACAGTAGGCGGCAAACACCACCCCATTGTGGTAGTGGTAGCCGCGCAGGTCGGAAAGGTCGATGGACAGGGGCAGTTCGGGCACGGCCTGGATCAGGTGGGCCAGGGTATCGAGGGCCTGGGTGACTTCCGGCAAGGCGGGCAGCAGGGTCCGGGCCCGGTCGATCACCCCCGCCCCACCATAGAGGCCAGCCAGGTCCAGCAGCGCCGGCCCGTATGGGGCAGGCAGGGTGGAACAGAGACTTGCCAGTCCGGGCACGTCCTTGCCCTGCAGCAGCTTGAACAGGGCTTCCCCGGTCTCGGGCGAAACACCCGCGGCCTGGGCCAGGGCCCGGAACAGGCCCACATGCCCCAGGTCCACCCGGTATGCCTCGAGTTCGATCCTTTCCAGGGAGGCCCCCAGCAGACGCAAGATTTCCAGGTCGGCCTCGACCCCGGCATAACCATAGAGTTCGGCACCGATCTGGAGCGGCTCGCGGCTGGAAGCCAGGCTGGCGGGCAGGGTATGCAACACGCTGCCGCAATAACAGAGTCGGGTCACCCCCTGGTGGTTGAGCAGATGCGCGTCGATGCGCGCCGCCTGGGGCGTCATGTCGGCGCGCAGACCCAGGGTGCGGCCGGACAACTGGTCCACCAGCTTGAACGTGCACAAATCGAGGTCCTGACCGGCTCCGGTGAGGAGTGATTCCAGGTATTCGAGCATGGGCGGCTGCACCAGCTCGAAACCGCGCCCCCGGAACAGGTCCAGCACCGCCCGGCGCAGGGTCTCGATCCGGGCGGCCTCCTGAGGCAGGGCGTCGGCCAGGTTTTCAGGCAAAAGCCAGTTCATTTATTTGAATACCATGAGCAGGATCAGGCCGACGATCATGGAGGTGAGACCCACGAAGCGGATCTGACCATCGGAAAACAGGATCAGCCGCTTGAAGGTCTCCCGCCAGACCGCCGGCAGGAGGAAGGGCATCAGCCCCTCCAGAATCAACATCAATGCAAAAGCCAGGAACAGGTTCTCGGTCATTTTGCATTCTTCAGATATTTGAAGAAATCGGAATTGGGCTCCACCACCAGCAAGTCATGCTTGCTGTTGAAGGTGGCGCGATAGGCCTCCAGACTGCGGTAGAAGGCATAGAACTCGGGATTCTGGCTGAAGGCCTGGCCGTAGATGGCGGCTGCCCTGGCATCCCCCTCACCCTTGATCTTCTGGGCATCGCGATAGGCCTCGGCCAGGATCACTTCCCGCTGCCGGTCGGCGTCGGCCCGGATCTTCTCGGACTCGGCGGCGCCTTCGGAGCGCAGTTCATTGGCCACCCGCTTGCGCTCGGCCTCCATGCGGCGGTAGACCGCCTCGGAGACTTCCTGAGGCAGTTCGACCCGCTTCAGGCGCACGTCGATGATCTGTACGCCGATCTTGCGGGCATCCAGGTCGGCCTTGCCGCGCATTTCTTCCATGATCTCGTCCCGGGCGCCGGACACCACGTCATGGACGGTGCGCCTGCCGAACTCGCCGCGCAGGCCGTCATTGACGGTCTGGGACAGCCGGGTGCTGGCCCGGGCTTCATCGCCGCCGACCGAAACGTAGTAGAGCCGGGGGTCCACGATGCGCCACTTGACGTAGGAATCGACCAGCACGTTTTTCTTTTCCGAGGTGATGAAACGCTCGGGCTCCTGGCTGTCCAGGGTCTGGATGCGGTTGTCGAAGAAGCGCACGTTCTGGATCATCGGCCACTTGACATGCAGCCCGGGCTCGGTGATCACCTGCTTCACCTCACCCATCTGGAAGATCACCGCTGACTGACGCTGATCCACGGTAAACAGGGACATGGATGCCGTGATCAACAAGAGGACCAGAACGGCCCCGGCAACTTGCAGTCTGGGTTTCATTGGCGAGCCTCCCGGTCACGGGAACGAAGATCACGGGAACCGGCATCCGGCATCCGCTCCAACTGGGGCGGCACATCACCCACCGGGGCAGCGGCTTGACGCGGCGCATTGCGCCCCGCCAGTTCTGCCGCATTACCCGGCGCAGCCTGCGGCGGCAGCACGGCCCCGGCACTGACCTGCATCAGCTTGTCGAGCGGCAAATAGAGCAGATTCCCCTGCCCCTTGGCATCCACCATCACCTTGCTGGTATTGGCATAGACCTGCTGCATGGTTTCCAGATACAGGCGCTGGCGGGTCACTTCGGGAGCCTTGGCATACTCGGTGAGAATCTGCTTGAAGCGGCTGGCATCGCCTTCGGAAGTGGCGATCAGGCGCTGGCGGTAGCCATTGGCCTCCTCCATCAGCCGGGCGGCGGCACCCCGGGCCTTGGGGATGACGTCATTGGCATAGGCTTGGCCTTCATTCTTCTGGCGCTCCCGGTCCTGTCCGGCCTTGACCGCATCATCAAAGGAGGCCTGCACCTGTTCGGGCGGCTGGGCGTTCTGCATGGTCACCTTGGAAATCATGATGCCGGTCTTGTAGCGGTCGAGAATTTCCTGCATCAACGTGGTGGCCTGGGCCGCCACCTGCTCGCGGCCCTCGTAGAGCACGAAATCCATCTTGCTCTTGCCGACGATTTCACGCACGGCGGTCTCGGCGGCCTGCATCACCGCCTCGTCGGGCAGGCGGTTCTGGAACAGATACTCGGTGGGGTCCTTGAGGAAATACTGGACGGCGAACTGGATGTTGATGATGTTTTCGTCATCGGTCAGCATCAAGGCCTCTTGCAGCACCTTGTTGCGCTCCGTGCCGCGATACCCGATTTCCAGGGTGCGCACCCCGGTCAGATTCACCACCTCATGCGACTGGATGGGATAAGGCAGGCGCCAGCGCAGGCCGGGCTCGGTGGTTTCGACGAACTTGCCGAACTGCAGCACCACGCCGCGCTGGGAGGCATCGACGATGTAGAAGCCGGAAGCCAGCCACACCAGGACGACGAGGGCCGCCAGGATGCCGATGCCCCCCCCGATGGTCCGGGGATTCAGATCGACGGGGGGAATGCCGCCACCCTCATTGTTCCCGCCGCCGCTGCCCCCCCTCTTGCCCAGCATGCCGTTCAGGCGTTTGTTGAAATCGCGCCAGATGTCTTCCAGGTCGGGAGGCCCCGGGTTGGGGCGCCGCCCGCCGCCGGAATCGTTGCCATTGTTACCACCTCGCCCCCCCCACTGGGGATCGTTGATGGACATGAGAATGCCAAGGGTTGGAATCATGGGATATCCGTCAGAAGCCTAAGAGAAATTCAAAACGAGCCGGAATCAGGTTCCGCCTCTTCGATCGCATCCAGCGCCGCCGCCTGGGCCCGGGCTGTTCGCAAGGTTCGCTTTTCCCGGGCATGCTCCCCGAGCACATCACGCAACAAGGCAAGCCCTTCGCCCGTTCGCGCACTCAATTTGACCCGCGAGATTCTACCATAGCCATCCCGCTCCACTGCCGGGGCCACGCCGGTCAGATCGACCTTGTTCCAGATCAGGATCTGGGGCACTTGCTCCGCACCGATTTCGGTCAGCACCTTGTTGACCTCGGCAATCTGCTCATCCCGGACATGGCTGGCACTATCCACCACATGCAGAAGGATATCCGCATCCGCCGTCGCCTCCAGGGTGGCCTGAAAAGCCTCCACCAGGGAATGGGGCAGATCGCGGATGAAGCCGACGGTATCCGAGAGAATCACATGCCCGGCATCCTCGAACCAGAGCTTGCGGGAAGTGGTATCGAGGGTGGCAAATAGCTGATTGGCCGCAAAAACGCCGGCATGGGTCAGGGCGTTGAACAGGGTGGACTTGCCGGCATTGGCGTAACCGACCAGGGACACATTCAATACGTCGCCCTTGAGGCGGGCTTTGCGCTGCACCCCGCGCTGGCGGCTCAACTTGAGCAGGCGATCCTTGAGCAGCTTGACCCGGTTGCCCAGCAGACGCCGGTCGGTTTCGAGCTGGGTTTCGCCAGGACCGCGCAGCCCAATGCCGCCCTTCTGCCGTTCCAGGTGAGTCCAGCCCCGCACCAGCCGGGTGGCCAGATGTTCGAGCTGGGCCAGTTCCACCTGCAACTTGCCTTCCGCACTCTGGGCGCGCAAGGCAAAAATATCGAGAATCAGGCTGGTCCGGTCAATCACCCGGCACTGGAGCGATCGCTCCAGATTCCGTTCTTGCACCGGTGAAAGCGCATGATTGAAGATCACCAGATCCGCCTGGGCGGCGGCCAGGGCGGCGGCAACCTCCTCCACCTTGCCCTTGCCTGCAAACGTCCTGGGGTCCGGGCTGTGGCGGCGGCCGAAAACTTCGGCGCACACCACCCCCCCGGCAGACTCGGTCAGCAGCCGGACTTCTTCGAACTGTTCCTGGATATCTTTCTGGCCGAAATCGAGCTGTACCAGAACAGCCCGTTCACCTGCCGCGGGACGATCAAGCACGGAAAGAAAAAGGAAACGGGGACGCCCGGAACGGGGTCCCCGAAACGAATGGGCGCAAAGTAATCAACTCGATCAGGCTTCCGCCGCCGGATCCTGCTGGATGTTCACGGGCCGGGCGGGAACCACGGTGGAGATGGCGTGTTTATATACCATCTGGGTCACGGTGTTCTTGAGGAGTACCACATACTGGTCGAAGGACTCGATCTGGCCTTGCAGTTTGATGCCATTGACCAGGTAGATGGAAACCGGAACATGCTCCCGGCGCAGGGTGTTGAGGAATGGGTCTTGTAACAGTTGCCCCTTGTTGCTCATGGCGTGACTCCGCGAATAATTGTTATCAAGGGACTAATTTACCTAATTTCACCCGGTGGCGCCAGCAGGAGTTTGACGCACCGGACCCAGTCCGGCCGATTCAATCCCGATTCATTCCTTCTCGGCGTAGGGATTGTGACTGGTATTGAACTGGATGCGTAGCGGTGTGCCGTCCAGCTTGAACACTTCCCGGAAGGTGTTTTCCAGGTAGCGCCGATAACTGTTGGGCACCTTATCCAGGGCATTGCCGTGAATGACGATGATGGGTGGATTGGAGCCGCCCTGGTGGGCATAGCGCATCTTCGGCCTGAAAGCCCCCTGGCGCGGCGGTGCCTGACGCGCCACGGCATCGATCAGCACCCGGGTCAGCTTGGGGGTGGACAGCTTGGCCATGGCCGCTGCATAGGCGGCATTGACCGACTCGAACAGTTTGTCCAGGCCGAAGTTTTCCTTGGCCGAAATGAAGTGGGTCCTGGCAAACTCCAGGAACTTGAGCTTGCGCTCGATGGCGCTCCGCACCTGCTCCCTGGCGTAGGAATCGAGGCCGTCCCACTTGTTGACGGCAATCACCAGAGCCCGGCCTGACTGGAGGATGAAATCCGCCACATGGGCGTCCTGGTCGGAAATATCCTGCTGCGCATCCAGCATCAGGATCACCACATGGGCGTCCTCGATGGACTGCAGGGTTTTCACTACCGAGAATTTCTCGATGGCCTCGAACACCTTGCCTTTCTTGCGCAGGCCTGCCGTATCGATCAGGCTGTATTTCCGGCCGCCTCGTTCGAAATCGACATAGATTGCATCCCGGGTGGTGCCGGGCAGGTCGAAGGCGATGACCCGCTCTTCGCCGATCAGGGTATTGACGAGGGTGGACTTGCCCACATTCGGGCGGCCGGCAATGGCGACCTTGAGCACATCGGGACGTTCTTCTTCCGCCTCCGGCTCGGGGAAGTCCGCCAGCACCAGATCCATCAGACCGCGCACCCCTTCGCCATGGGAAGCGGAAATGGCATGCGGCTCCCCCAGTCCCAGTTCATGAAACTCGGCGGATACCACGCCGCGATTCATGCCCTCGGTCTTGTTGACGGCCACGAACACCGGGCGGTCGAGGCGGCGCAGCTTGTTGGCGATTTCCTTGTCCTGAGGCGTCAGTCCCCCCCGGCCATCCACCACGAAGATGATGGCATCGGCCTCGGCGATGGCCTGCTCGGTCTGGCGGGCCATTTCATGGAGGATGCCCTCCTTGATCAGGGGCTCGAAGCCGCCGGTATCCACGACCAGATAAGGCTTGTCGCCCAGATGGCCATGACCATAGTGACGATCCCGGGTCAGGCCCGGCTGGTCGGCCACAATGGCATCACGGCTGCGGGTCAGGCGGTTGAAGAGGGTGGATTTACCCACATTGGGGCGCCCTACCAGGGCAACGGTTGGTTTCATTGCACGTCCAGAGCGTAAACGTTGCCTTGCTGGGTCTGCACCAGAATCTGGCTCCCCAGTTGCTGGGGAGCCGCGTTGATGGGGCTGCCATCGGTGCTGAAGCGGGCGGCAAAATCCCCATCATCACGATTGAGCAAATGCACCACTCCTTGTGCATCGCCCACGACCAGGAGGTTGCGGCCCAGCACCAGGGGAGCGGTGACACGGCGGTTCAGCAGTTTGTCCTGCTTCCAGAGGCTGGCACCGGAACTCAGCGACAGCGCCTGAATGGCACTGCTATCGTCCGTCACATAGACCCCCCGGGAATCCAGGCCCAGGCCTGCTGCCGAAGACAGCTCGCGCGACCAGACCGTACTGCCGCCCTGTGAAAAATCAAAGCAGGTCACCCGCCCCTGATAGGCCACGGCGCAACCGATGGCGCCGCCCGTCGCAGGGGCGGACACCACATCCGCCACCCGATCCAGTTCCGTCACCCCCTTGGGCGCAGCCACCACTCCCTCCCAGACCGGCGCGCCATTATGGTTGGCCAGGGCCACCAGCTTGCCGCCCGGAAAGCCCAGCAGAACAAACTGATCGGCCAGCACCATGGGAGCCGTGCTGCGCAGCGACAAGGGTGGCGTGGGACGCTGGTAGAGCCATTTGCGCTTACCGTGGGCGTCAAAGGCAAAAACCCGGTTGTCGCCGCTACGCACCACGATCATTTCACCTGCGACCAGGGGTGGCGCCAGCACTTCACTGCTCACCCTGGCCTGCCAGAGGGGCGCGCCATCCCGGGCCGAGAAAGCCAGTACCTCACCGTTGCGGGTGCCGACCACGACGGTCGCGCCATCACTGCCCACTCCTGCGCTCAGGGCTTTGCCTGCATGGATCCGCCAAACCGCAGTGCCTTGCTCCAGGCGCGCAATACTGCCATCGGCGGCGGCGACATAGACCGCGCTACCAACCACCGCAGGGTAGAAAACCGCCTCGCCAGCCTTGCCGATCGAGTAGCTCCAGGCCTGACGCAGTTCGACCGTAGGCTGGATGGGGCCCAGTTCCGCCATTTTTGGCCCTTTGCTGGCAAAGGGGTTGAGGCTGTCCATCGACGGCAACATGGAACAGCCGGCCAGCAGCCCGGTCAGCAAGGCCGCCAGAGGCAGCAGGCGGGTGCGCATCAGGCCGCTCCCCCCAAGGCATCGAGCTTCTGATGCAGCAACTGGACACCCGGGCCAGGTGCCGCCCTGGAAGCGTCCAGGGCGGCCTGATAGGCGCTGCGCGCCTCCGCCACCTTGCCCTGAGCGACCAGCACGTCGCCCTTCAATTCGGCATAAGCGGCGACAAAGGCCGGCGCGGGGGGGTTCGCCAATTCTTTCAGGGCTTCATCGTAAGCCTGCTCGTCGAGCTGCACGGCAGCCAGGCGCAAGCGGGCGATGTCGCGGATTTCGTCCTTGCCGTGGGCGACGGCCCAGGCCAGCTGGGCGCGGGCGGTCTTGTTGTCACCGGCGGCAAAGGACAGCTTGGCGGCCATCAGGGTTCCCAGGGGGGCATAGGCCGTGCCGCCAAATTTTTCCGTCAATTCCCCGGCCAGGAGGCGCACTTTCTGGGTGTCCTGCTTGACCATGGCCTGCTGCAGGGCACCGAACAGTGCGCCGGCCTGAGTGGCCTGCTGACTCTGATACCAGTTCCAGCCCTGCCAGGCCACCACGGCGGCAGCGAGGGCGGAAATCACCCAGGCAATCAGCGTGCCGTGCTGCTTCCACCAGGTCTTGATGTTGTCGATTTGTTCCTGTTCTTCCAGATCGTAGACGGCCATGTCAGGCTTCCTCTTCTTCGCTATCCAATAATTTGTCAATGATGACTTCGGCCAGATTCCCGGCCTTCAGGCGCTGCTGCGCCACTCCCTCGTCACGCAGGGCCTTCAACTGTACTTCACCGGTTTTTGCTTCATCGTCGCCAATGATCACGGCAAAGAGGGCGCCCGAGGCATCGGCCTTCTTCATCTGCGACTTGAAGCTGCCACCACCGCAGTGCAGGATCACCTCCACGGCATTGTCGCGCAGCCCTTCCGCCACCCGAAAAGCGAGGCGGGTGGCGGCTTCGCCCTGATGCACCACATACACATCCGTGCCCCGCGGCGCCGGCTCGCCGCCGGATTCCCGGATCAGGGCGATCAAGCGCTCGACCCCCATGGCAAAGCCGCAGGCCGGGGTGGGCCGCCCGCCCAGTTGCTGTACCAGGCCATCGTAACGGCCGCCGGCGCAGACCGTGCCCTGGGCGCCGAGCCGGTCGGTGACCCACTCGAACACGGTGAGATTATAGTAATCCAGGCCCCGCACCAGGCGCGGGTTGATCTCGAAGGGGATGCCGGCATCCTTCAATATCTGCTGCACCCCGTTGAAGTGGCTCAGGGAGGCTTCCCCCAGGTAGTCGATCAGCTTCGGTGCCGCGGCGCAGAGGTCCTCCAAGGCCGGGTTCTTGCTGTCCAGGATGCGCAGGGGATTGCTGTAGAGGCGGCGCTTGCCGTCTTCATCCAGCAGATCCTGATGCTGTTCCAGATAGACGATCAGATCGGCCCGGTGCCGGGCCCGCTCCTCGGGCTGGCCCAGGCTGTTGAGCTGCAGGCGGATGTCGTCCAGCCCCAGATCGTTCCAGAGCCGGGCGGTCAAGAGGATCTGCTCGGCATCGACGTCGGGGCCGGCAAAACCGAAGGCTTCCGCGCCGATCTGGTGAAACTGGCGGTAACGCCCCTTCTGGGGCCGCTCGTGCCGGAACATGGGGCCCATGTAGTAGAGCCGCTGAGTGGCCTGATTGGCGATTCCATGCTGGATCACCGCCCGCACGCAGCCCGCCGTGCCTTCCGGGCGCAGGGTGAGCGGCTCGCCATTGAGGCTGTCCTCGAAGGAATACATTTCCTTCTCGACGATGTCGGTGACTTCGCCGATGGCGCGCTTGAACAGGGGCGTCGGCTCGACGATGGGGAGGCGGATCGGCTTGTAGCCATAACTCTTGAGGCGGACGCTGACGACCTCCTCGAACAGCTCCCAGAATTCGGCTTCGGCCGGCAGGATGTCGTTCATCCCCCGGACGGACTGCAGGTGTTGGCTCATTGGACTTTTTTCGGGTACTTGCGGGCCACATAGGCCTCGATGATCTGGATGAATTCGGCGCCGATCTTGCCGCCCTTCAAGGTGACGGTCTTCTCGCCATCCTCATAGACCGGGGCGGACGGGGCCTCGCCGGTGCCGGGCAGGGAAATGCCGAGGTTGGCGTGCTTCGATTCCCCCGGGCCATTGACGACGCAGCCCATCACCGCCAGGGTCATGTTCTCCACCCCGTCGTACTGCTCGCGCCAGCTCGGCATGCGGGCGCGCACATGTTCCTGCACGTCCCGGGCCAGCTCCTGGAAGAAGCTCGAGGTGGTGCGGCCGCAGCCGGGGCAGGCCACCACCTGGGGGGTGAAGGCGCGAAGGCCCAGGCTCTGCAGGATTTCCTGGGCGACGATCACTTCCTGGGTGCGGGAGCCGCCCGGCTCCGGCGTCAGGGAAATGCGGATGGTGTCGCCAATGCCCTGCTGCAAGAGCACGGCCAGGGCCGCCGTGGAGGCGACGATGCCCTTCGAGCCCATGCCGGCCTCGGTGAGGCCCAGATGCAGGGCGTAGCGGGATCGGGCGGCCAGCTCCTGGTAGATGGCGATCAGGTCCTGGACGCCGGACACCTTGCACGAGAGGATGATGCGCTCTCCGGCAAGGCCCAGGGCTTCGGCCTGGGCGGCGGATTCCAGGGCCGAGGTGACCATGGCTTCACGCATCAGGGCGGTGGTATCGAGGGGCACGGCCCGGCGGCGGTTCTCGTCCATGCTGCGGGCCAGCACCGCGGGGTCCAGGCTGCCCCAGTTCACGCCGATGCGCACCGGCTTTTCGTAGCGGCAGGCAAGTTCGATCATGGCGGCGAACTGCTCGTCCTTCTTCTTGCCGAAGCCGACGTTGCCGGGGTTGATGCGGTACTTGGCGAGCGCCTCGGCGCAGGCCGGGTGCTCGGCAAGGAGCCGGTGGCCGTTGTAATGGAAGTCCCCGATCAACGGCACGCGGCAGCCCATGCGCTCCAGGTGCTCGCGGATCTTCGGCACGGCGGCGGCGGCTTCCGGGGTATTCACGGTGATGCGCACGAGCTCCGAACCGGCCCGGGCCAGCTCGGCGCACTGGATCGCCGTGGCCACATAGTCGGCGGTGTCGGTGTTGGTCATGGACTGGATCACCACCGGGGCCTTGCCCCCCAGGGTGACATGGCCCACCTGGCAGGAATGGGTGGCCGGCTGGTCCGGCAATTTGCCGTGCAATGTCGTCATGGTGAATCCGGCTTACGGCAGGGTCAGGCGAGCCACATCGCTCTCCGGATTGGGCTGGAGCGGCACCTCCACACCCTTGTAGCGCAGCTTCACATGGCTGGCATTGCCGACCACGATCGACAGCGGTGCTGCCCCACTGATGTCACGGCTCGACCCCGCCGGATGCAGGCGGGAAATGATGAGATTGCCGTCCTTGTCGCGCACTTCGATCCAGGAGTCCCGCTCGAAGGAAAAGCTCGCGGTTGCCACATTCGCCGGCGACGCGGCGGGCGTGACGGCAGCAGGCTGGGCGGCGGCGGCCGGCCCCGCCGGGGGGGGCGCCGGAATCTGTGCCGGAATCTGCGCTGGCATCTGCGCTGGCATCTGCGCTGGCATCTGCGCTGGCACCGGGGCGGCGGCGGGCGGCGTCTCAGGTGTGGCGGGCGCCCCCTCCTCTGCGGGCGCAGTCGCCGCCGGCACCTGGTTGGCGGGGGTGACGGCTTCCGGATTGCCCGCCAGGGGAGACGGCGGTTCACCGGAAAGCGGAGCCACTGCAGGCCGGGTTGCCACCTGCGGCGCCTCGGCCGACGGCTTGCGTACCCAGAATTGATCCGGGAGGAAAAAATAGGCGATGATGGCCCCCAGCACCAGCACCAGCCCAGCCGCCACGGTCCGCATATCCTTGTTGAAAGCATGCCCCTGGCCCGGCATGGTCACATGAGTGGATTCGGGCAAATTGAGGTGCGGCACGTCCAGTTCGCTCACTTGGTCCAGCAAGGCCAGCAGCGGGGCGCTCTCCAGGTTCACGGCCCGGGCATAGTTGCGGACAAAGCCGCGCACAAAAGTTTTGCCCGGCAGGCCCGACAAATCGCCGGATTCAATCGCCTCCACCTGTCGCGGCCCCAGACGCAACTGACGCGCCATATCGGCCACATCGAGGCCCATCGCCTCACGGCCCGCGCGCAGCCTTGCTCCCACCTGCGCCGTCACCGCCTGGCCAGGCGCAGGCATCGGCTTGTCTTCAGGCGCGGCATCCCTCACCATTTCCGTCATTCGTCATTACCCTTGAGAAACTCCTGGAACTCCGGGGAGGTGGGATAGAGGCGCCGCAACTGGGCCACCATACTCTCCTCTTCGACCTTGTTACCCAGTTTGCGATGGATGCGCGCCCCCAGCCACAGCGCTTCTGCCGTAGGCTGGCCGCTGACGCGCATCACTTCCGCGAAACGATTGCGCGCCTCCACGAAATTACCTTCGGCATAGGCGAGTTTGGCCAGCTGCAGTTGCGCCATCAGCCCGCCATCCGGCGCAAGGCGCAAGGCCTGGGTCAGGTAGTCACGGGCCGCCGCGAAATCCCCCGCCTTGAGGGCACAAGCCCCGGCATTGGCAAAAGCCCGGTCGGGGGTGCTGTAGAGCGGATTCTTGATCGCGCTCAGGAAGTACGGAATGGATTCCTTGGGCCGAGCGCCCTGCTGGCAAAGAAACCAGCCATAGTTGTTGCTGATGTCCGGATCGCCGGGCGCCAGACTGAGGGCTTTCTTGAAATCGGCTTCAGCCGCCGGAAATTCGCGCAGGGCCGCATTCACCAAGCCGCGCACACTGTAGGCCGAGGCATAAGAGGAGTCGGATTCGATGGCGATGCCGACCTCCTCCAGGGCCACCGCCAGATTGCCATCCTGAAAATACATGGCCCCCAGTTCCGTATGCAGTCGGGCCCGGGTGCGGGCATCGGTAGTCACCAGATTGGTATGGGTGGATTCGGGAACGACGACCTGAGCCGCGACCGGCAGGCTCCCCAGAGACAACGCCCAGGCCAACAGCATGACAAGGCTTCTGATCATGACTTTTCTTCCTCCAGCAAGATGGTGCGCCGCCCGGCCCGCCGCGTTTTATCCAGGACCTGACCGGCCAGCTGGCCACAGGCGGCATCGATGTCGTCCCCTCGCGTCTTGCGGGTGGTGGTGACAATACCGCCGCCCATGAGGATGTCGGCAAAGCGACGGATGCGCTCGGGCCGGGAACGGCGGTAGGGCGACCCCGGAAAGGGGTTGAAAGGAATGAGATTAAACTTGCAGGGCACCTGGCGCGTCAAGGACAACAGCTCCCGGGCGTCATGATCTTGATCATTGACTCCGTCCAGCATCACATATTCGAACGTGACGAAATCGCGGGGGGCCCGCTCCAGGTAGCGGCGGCAGGCGGCCATCAGTTCGGTGAGGGGATATTTCCGGTTGATCGGCACCAGTTCATCCCGCAGGCGATCGCTTGAGGCATGCAGGGACACCGCGAGGGCCACGGGGCACTCCTCCCGCAGCCGGTCCATGACCGGCACCAGGCCCGAGGTGGAGACGGTCACCCGGCGCCGCGAGAGGCCGTAGCCGTTGTCGTCCAGCATCAGCTTCAAGGCCGCCACGGCATTCTCGAAATTGGCCAGGGGTTCGCCCATGCCCATCAGCACCACGTTGGAGATGAGGCGCTCGCCCCTGGGGTCGCGCCCCAGGGCCTTGTTCACCTGCCAGAGCTGGCCGATGATCTCGGCCACCGTCAGGTTGCGGTTGAAGCCCTGCTTGCCGGTGGAGCAAAAGGAACAATCGAGGGCGCAGCCGGCCTGGGTGGAAATGCACAGGGTGCCCCGCTCGGCCTCGGGGATGAACACCGTTTCCACGGCATTGCCATTGCCCACGTCGAACAGGAATTTGCGCGTGCCATCGTCGGAGAGCCGATCGGAAACGATCGCCGGCGGCTGCACCACCGCTGCCGCCCTGAGCTTTTCCCTGAGGCTCCTGGCGATGTCGGTCATGGCCTCGAAATCAGACTCCCCGAACCGGTGCATCCAGCGCAGCACCTGGGTGGCGCGAAAGGGCTTCTCGCCCCGGGCGGCAAACCAGGCAGTCAGTTGGAGGGGATCGAGATCGAGGAGGTTTTGCATGACTACCTTGTTTTGCAAGGCAAGCACAGAAAGCCCAGGCAAGCCCGAGACTTCCTGCGCTTGGGTGGCAGCGCATCAACGGCCGCTATAGACATTCAAGCCGGGGAAGAAGAAAGCGATTTCAGCGGCGGCGGTGTCGGGACCGTCCGAGCCGTGCACGGCGTTGGCGTCGATGGATTCGGCGAAATCGGCGCGGATGGTGCCGGGTTCCGCCTTCTTGGGGTCGGTGGCGCCCATCAGCTCACGGTTCCTGGCGATGGCGTTTTCGCCTTCCAGGGCCTGGATCATCACCGGGCCGGAGGTCATGAACTCGACCAGATCCTTGAAGAACGGACGCTCCTTGTGCACGGCATAGAATTGGCCGGCTTCCTGGGCGGACAGCCAGACCATCCTGGCAGCGATGATCTTGAGGCCGCTCATCTCGAAACGGGAATAGATCTTGCCGATGACATTCTTCTTGACGGCGTCGGGTTTGATGATGGAAAGGGTGCGTTCGATAGCCATGGTCACTCCGTGAATAGCTGGGTTTAAGAATAACTTTGTAGTCTACCAGACCTCAGGGGAGAACCCCAGCCCGGACGCCATTTCCGCCCCCCTGACAGCACCGCCCCAGCCCTCGCTTTTACCCCGAACTCACCCCGAACTCGCCCCGAAGCCAGTACGGAGCGGCTGCCCTCCCCTCGCGGGAAGGCGGCCAAAAAGGCGCAACCCCAAAAAGCGCAACCCCAAAGGCTCAACCGAATTTGAACAGCACGCCGAAACCGGCCCGGGGATAGTTCCAGTCCACGTTGCCGTGGGTATCGCAGACCACCCGGCAGGCGCCGCATTCCAGGCAGCCGTCGGTGATCAGGCCGATCCTGCCCTCTTCGAAGGACCAGCAGCCGGCCGGGCAGCAGACGGTGCAGGCCCGGCTGACGCAGCCGTCGTTACAGAGAGATTCATCCTTGATGCGGATGTGGGGTCGGCCCGCATCGACCCGGTAGCGGTTCTGGAAGAGCTTTTCTTCGACTTTCATCATGATCCATGTCCTTTTGAAGTGCTGCGCCCAGGAGAAACAGCGTGGGGCGCAGCGATCCTGAGCTGTCGTGCCGCCCCAGTCACAGTGCAGCGGCTACGGCAGGATGGCACAACCAGGACCATTTTGCTGGCGCTTCCTCAGCGGGTGGCGCGCCACAGGCGGTAGGCATCGCCCAGCAGGCCCAGCAGGCTGCGGCGTTCGCGGAAGGCGTTGAAGATGGCCTTTTCCTTGCTGGCCTTGTCCCGGCCGTCCACGGTGAAAAACTCGTGGGCGGCGTCGTTGAGCAGGGCCGGGTAGTCGGTGAGAAACTGGCGCTGGCTGTCCAGGGTCTCCGGGATATTGCGGTATTTCTTCAGGTCCTTGAGCACGATGCTGTCTTCCAGCCGGGCCTTGTAGCGGGCCAGGTTGGCGGCGCTGGAAGGCAGGCCCTTCTCGCCCAGTTCCAGCAGGGTTTCGGCGGCGAGGCGGCCGCTGATCATGGCCAGGTTGGAGCCTTCCCGGTGCACGGCGTTCACGAAACCGGCGGAATCCCCCACCAGCAGCCAGCCTTCGCCGTAGAGCCCGGGCAGGGCCTTGTAGCCGCCTTCGGGAATGAGGTGGGCGGCGTATTCCCGGGTCTCGCCGCCGGCAATCAGGGGCGCCACGGAGGGATGGGTCTTGAGCTTTTCCAGCAGTTCCGCCGGGGTGGTGTTCTGCGCCTTCATGTCGGAGAGCATGCAGCCGATGCCGACCGAGATCGAATCCTTGTTGGTGTAGAGGAAGGCGGTGCCGGCCATGCCCTGGCTGATGCTGCCCAGCATTTCGATGACCACGCCTTCGCTGCCCTTGAGGTTGAAGCGGGCTTCCACGGTTTCCCTGGGCAGGAACACGGTTTCCTTCACCGCCAGGGCCACGGCGGCGGGCTTGATGTCCTGCCGCAGGCCGGCCCGGCTGGCCACCAGGGAATTGACCCCGTCCGCCAGGATCACGGTGTCGGCGTAGATCTTGCCATCCTTTCGGTCCACCTCGACGCCGATGACCTTGCAGGACTCGTCGCGCAGCAGGGCGATCACCGTCATTTCGCAGATCACCAGGGCGCCGGCCTTCTGCACCTGCTCGGAAAACCATTTGTCGAAACGGGCCCGGATGATGGTGTAGCGGTTGCCCGGCATCTGGTTGAAGCGGTCGGAGCGGAAGGTGGCGCCGACATAAGACTCGTCCTCCATCACCCACAGGCGCTGCTCGATGACCTGGCGCTCCAGGGGGGCGGAGTCGCGGAAATCGGGGATGAGCTGTTCCAGGGCGTCGGCGTAGAGGATGGCGCCCTGCACGTTCTTGGAGCCGGGATACTCGCCCCGCTCCAGCTGCAACACCTTCTTGCCGGCCTTGGCCAGGGTGTAGGCGGCGGCGTTGCCGGCAGGGCCGGCGCCGACGACGATGACGTCGAATTTTTCGATGTTCTGGGTCATGGGAATTTCCTTAGCGGCCCTGCTGCGCCAGGTAGGCGGCGAAGGTGCGGCTCAGGGCCGGCAGCACCTGTTTACAGTCGCCGACGATGGCGTAGTGGGCGAAGTCGAAGATGGGCGCGCCGGGGTCGTTGTTGATGGCGATGATGCAGTCCGCCCCTTCCATGCCCACCCGGTGCTGAATGGCGCCGGAAATGCCGGCAGCGATGTAGAGGACCGGGCGCACGGTCTGGCCGGTCTGGCCCACCTGGCGGTCGGCGGAGATCCAGCCGGCGTGGATGGCGGCCCGGGAGGCCCCCACTTCGCCGCCCAGGACCCTGGCCAGATCCCACACATGCTTGAAGTTCTCGGCCTTGCCCAGCCCCTTGCCGCCGGCGACGATGATTTCGGCATAAGGCAGCTGGGGCTTGTCGCGCTGCTCATCGGGGATGAATTCGAGCACCTTGGTGACGATGTCGGTCTCGATCAGGCCGGCCTCGAAGTCCACGATCAGGCCGCTGCGCTCCGGCTGCGGATCGGGCATGGGCATCACCCGGTGGCGCACCGTGGCCATCTGGGGCCGGTAGTTGAGGGTGACGATGGTGCACAGCAGGCTGCCGCCGAAGGTCGGGCGGGTGGACAGCAGGCAGCGGTCTTCCGGGTCGATGGCCAGTTCGGTGCAGTCGGCGGTGAGGCCGGTCTTCAGGGTGGTGGCGACGGAACCGGCCAGGTCCCGGCCCAGGGTGGTGGCACCCAGCAGCAGGATTTCCGGCTTGTGGGCATTCACCAGATCGGTCAGGGCGCGGGTAAAGGGCTCGTTGCGGTATTCGGCCAGCACCGGGCTGGCGATGCGGTAGCAGCGCTCGGCGCCGTAGGCAAAGGCGGCCTGGCACTGCGCTTCCAGGTCCGGCCCCGGGGCGCCCATGACCACGCCGCACAGTTCCACCTCGAGCTGGTCCGCCAGGCGGCGGCCCTGGCCCATCAGCTCCCAGGAGACGGGATGGACGTGGCCCCGCTCGCTCTCGATGAAGACCCAGACACCCTTGTAAGCCAGCAGTTCTTCATTCAGCTTGATCTTGCGCTTCTTGATGGGCTTGTCGGTCCTGGCTTCACTCATGACGTTCTCCTGCGGCCGCACGCTTGTTGTCGAGTTCTTTTTTTACCTTGGGAAATTCCGCCAGCAGCTTGTCCAGCAGGGCCTGGGTGGCGACTTCCGGGTTGGCGGGGTCGAACCCGATCTGCAGGGCCTTCCGGGCCCGGGAACTGGGCACGAAGACCCGGCTGACGATGGTGGGGCTGCCTTTGAGGCCCACCTTCGTGATGTCCTCGATGCCGGCAGCGTTGCGGTCCCACAGCCGCACCTGGGCGCGGGCGGCGCGGAACAGGTCGGGGGCGCTGCCAAAGCGGATCTCGTTGCTGCCCTCCAGCATGGTGATCAGGGCCGGCAGGCGGGTTTCCAGCACCTGCACCCCGCCCTCGGCGCGGCGCTCGACGCGGATGCTGCGGGCGGCCGGGTCCACGCGGATGATGCGGGAAACATAGGTGAGCAGCTCCAGCTTCAGGCGCCTGGCGATGCCCGGCCCCACCTGGGCGGTGTCGCCGTCGATGGTCTGCTTGCCGGTAAACACCAGATCCACCGGATTTTCCTGGTCCAGGGTCCGGATGGCCGAAGCCAGCACGTAGGAGGTGGCCAGGGTGTCGGACCCGGCAAAGAGCTTGTCAGTCACCAGCACGGCCTCGTCGCAACCATAGGAGAGGGCCTTCTTCAGGGCCGCTTCGGCCTGGGGCGGACCCATGGTCAGCACCGTCACCTTGCCCCCCAACTGGTCCTTGAGGGCCAGGGCCGCCTCGATGGCGAACAGGTCATAGGGATTGATGATGGCCGGCACCCCCTGGCGCATGATGGTGTTGGTCACCGGATGCACCCGAATCTGGGCACTGTCCGGCACCTGCTTGATACAAACGACGATGTGCATGATGACGATCCGTCTGAAAGTTGAACTCGGGATGAACCATGGCAGCCGACGGCGGTTTCCCGCACGCCCGCCAACCCAAAAAAACGCCAGTATCTTCGCGCCAGTATCTTCGCGCCAGGATGATTTCGCTACAACATGCCCATCGTGCGCGGCAGCCACAGGGAAAGGCCGGGCCAGTAGGTCACCAGGACGAGGAACACCAGCATGGAGAACAGCCAGGGCCAGACCGCCACGGTCAGTTCGGTGATGCCCATCCTGGTGATGCCGGAGGCCACGTAGAGGTTGAGGCCGACGGGCGGATGGCACATGCCCACTTCCATGTTCACCACCATCACGATGCCAAAATGCACCGGGTCGATGCCCAGCTGCACGGCAATGGGAAACAGGATGGGCGCCAGGATCAGCACGATGGAAGACGGCTCCATGAAGTTGCCGGCGACCAGCATCAGGATGTTGGCCATGATCAAAAAGCCGATCGCGCCAACACCGGTGCCTATCATGTAATCCGCCATGGTCTGGGGAATGTTCTCGTGCGTGAGCAAAAAGCTGAACAGCACCGCGTTGGTGATGATGTAGAGCAGCATGGCGCTCATGTTGGCGGAGTTGAGCAGCACCCGGGGCACGTCCTTGAGGCGGAGGTCCTGATAGACGAACACCGCCACGATGAAGGCATAGACCGCGCTCATCGCCGCCGCCTCGGTGGGAGTGAACATGCCCGAGTAGATACCGCCCATCACCACCACGATCAGCAGCAAGCCCCAGATCGCGTCCTTGAAGGCGATGAGGCGTGCCTTCCAGCTCGCCCTGGGCATGCGCGGGTAGTTGAACTTCTTCGCCCGGTACCAGGTGGTAAAACCCAGGAAGGCCGCCAGCAGCAGCCCTGGCATCACGCCGGCCATGAACAGGGCCCCCACCGAGGTGTTGGTGGACACCGAATACATCACCATGACGATGGAAGGCGGAATCAGGATGCCGAGCGCGCCCGAGGTGGTGATGACGCCGGCTCCGAAGTTTTTCGGAAAGCCTTGCTTGACCAGGGCCGGCAGCAGGATGGCGCCGATTGCCACCACGGTGGCGGGCGAAGAGCCGGACACCGCCGCAAACAGGGCGCAAGCCAGCACGCCGCCGAGGCCCAGCCCTCCATGCCAGTGGCCGACCATGGCCGTGGCGAAGTGGATCATGCGCCGGGCCACGCCGCCGTGGGTAAGGAAGTTGCCAGCCAGGATGAAGAAGGGGATCGCCATGATCTCGAACTTCTCGATCCCGGTAAAAAGCTTCAAGGCGACCGATTCGATCGGCACCTGGGTCATGGTAAAGAGAAAGATCAGGACGGTCAGGCCCAGGGAAATGGAGATCGGCATGCCCGTCAGCATCAGGACGAGCAAGAGGCCAAAGATGATGAGGGCGCTCATGGTTTGCCTCCCTGATCCTCGCCGAGGTTGTGGTGTTTCAGATCCAGAGGATGCAGGTTGTCGCCCAGGTCATAAGGATTGGCATCCACTGGGAGGTGCGCTTCATCGATGCCTTCGACGTGGCCGTGGTCGTGGTGCGGCAATTCGCCGGTTTTCCAGAATGTCAGCAGCACCTGCAAAAAGCGAAAGCACATCAGGTAGGAGCCCAGCGGAATGGCCGAATAGACGATCCAGGTCGGCCATTCCAGGTCCGGGGTGGTCGGCCCCTCATAGAGATCGGGGGCCTCGATGCCGAGCCACTTGAAGATCTGGTAATGGGCGCCGTTTTCCCAGACGAAGGTGGCTCCCAGGGTGCCGACGATGCCGGTGAACACGGCCCCGGCCGCCAGCCCGAAAATGATGAAACGGGCCCGGTTCTTCTCATCGAGGCGATTGATGAGCACATCCACGCCGACGTGGATGCCGGTGCGGACACCGTAGGCGGCGCCGAACTTCGCCATCCAGACGAACATGATGATGGTGAGTTCCTGGGCCCAGCTGAGGTTGATGGAGAGCAGCCAGTCCTGCAGTCCGGGAATCCCGATCCCGGAAAGATAGCGATGCACCACCGCAACGAAAATGATCAGCGTCGCCAGCCCGATCAAGCTGCTGATCAGAATCTCTTCGAGCCGGTCGAGAATCTTGTTCATGGGGAACCTCCTTCAAAAACGCCCGCCTCCTTCCGGAGCGCGGGCGTTTTTTCACGGCCTGCGATTTCAGAGCTTGTTGGGATCGAAGCCGGTTTCCTTATAGATGGACTGGATCAGCGCCGCGCCGATACGGGATTCCATCTTCTTATGCACCGGCACCAGGGCGCGCTTGAAGGCCAGCCTTTCCTCGGGCGTGGGGACATAGACGATGGTCTTGCCGGCCTTCTTCACCGCTTCCAGAGCCGCATCGTTCTCGTCCTTGGCGATCTTGTTGGCATAGTCGGTGGCTTCCTTCAGCGCCTGTTCCAGCTCGCTGCGTACATCGCCGGGCAGGCCATCCCAGAATTTCTTGTTGGTGATCACCGCGTAGCCCAGATAGCCATGCTCGGTCAGGGTGAGGTACTTTTGCACTTCATGCATCTTCTGGGTGTAGAGGTTGGAGATGGGGTTCTCGGTACCATCCACGACCCCGGTCTGCAGGGCCTGGTACACCTCGGAGAAGGCCATCACCTGGGGAATCGCGCCCAGGGTCCGCATCTCTTCTTCGAGCACCTTGGAGGACTGGATGCGCATCTTCTTGCCCTTCAAATCGGCGGGCGTCCTGATCGGGGTGTTGGCGGAGAAGGACTTGAAACCGTTGTCCCAGAAGGCCAGCCCCATCACCCCCTTGGGCTCCAGCTTGGCAAGTAGCTGCTTGCCCACCGGGCCCTGGGTGACCTTGTGCAGGTCGGCATAGCCATCAAAGATGTAGGGCAGGTCGAACACTTCGAACTCGCGCACGCCCAGAGGGCCGAACTTGGCCAGGGAGGGCGCCAGCATCTGCACGGCCCCGAGCTGCAGGGCCTCCATTTCTTCCTTGTCTTTATAGAGGGTGCTGTTGGCGTAGACCTCCACCTTCACCCTGCCCTTGGTCAGCTCGCCGGCACGCTTGGCGAAGAACCCGGCGGCCTTGCCCTTGGGCGTATCCTGAGCCACCACATGACTGAACTTGATCACGATGGCTTGCTGGGCCGAAGCCGTGGCGGTCACGGCGCAGGCCAGCAGGCCGAACAACAGTGCAGATATTTTCATGTCATCTCCTCCATTCATTTGAAAAATTTTTTTGGCGATTTTTCATGGCGACCGATTTTTCATGGCGACCCGAGGGTGGCAAAGAGTCCCGCCCCGGAAATCATGATCACGGCATGATCGCCAGGGGTATCGTGGAAAGCCACGGAAACGGCCGGGACGGGATCAGCTCCCTGAATGCTCCCGAATGCTCCCGAATGCCCAAGTGCCATGCTCAAGTGCCGGCCAAGTCTAGCCCCCCGACCGCCAGCCGTCCAGGGTAAATCCTGGGCCGCTCAATCCTGGCCCTGCCCAAACCAGGATCCTTGCCGATGCACTGCACTTTTGCAGGCGTACCGGGGAAGTGCATCAGGCCCGGCGGCTGGAACAGCGGGGCAAAACCGCCGTGGCACGGGCCCAACGGCTCAAGCGCCGGAACTGAGCCCGATTTGCAGGCAGGGCAGCCAGCCCGGTTCATCCGGGGCGCATTGCCAATCGGCAGCCAGAACCACCCCGACGCAGGCCACCAATTCCTCCCCCACGAACAGCAAGGGCAGGGTTTCCCGCTCCCAGGGCGGCAGCCCGCTGTCCTGCAGTATTTTTTTCAAAGGCCGCCGGGGCCGGCCCGGACCGGGACGAAGATGCTCCCCTCCCTGGCGCAAACGCACCTCCAGCACCTGCCCCGCCAGACGTCCCTGACTCAGCCCCTGCCCCAGGGCAGGCCGCAAGCTTAAGCGCCCATTTCCCCAGGCAAAGGGTGCCTGGCCATCCCAGCGTCCGGGCAACCGCTCCGGCTGCTGCGCCACCCGGTACAGCCGGCCCCGCCACAGGCGCAGGCTGCCTTCGGCCAGACGCAACTCCAGTTGCCCCGCCTCCGGACTGGCGGCCAGTTGCCGCAAGCACTCCGCCAACGCCACGGCCTCGGGCACCTGCCAGCCGGCCTGACGCAGCCACCAGCGCAGCCAGTTGGCCTGCCGGGCGGGGCTCAATTGCAGCAAGGGCTCGAGGCGCGCCTGGATCTGGGCGTCGTCTTGCAAAGCCAGCTCATCGAGGAGGCCCTGAGCCTCGGCAAAATGCCCCGCCGCCCGGGCAAGGCTGGCTTCGGCGCCAGGAAAGCGCCGCGTCAGGGCCGGCAAAATCTCATGGCGCAAAAAATTGCGGCCAAAGCGCACATCCTGATTGCTCTCGTCTTCGACCCAAGTGAGTCCCGAAACCCGGGCGTAGTCGGCCAGAGCCGCCGGAGCCCATGCCAGCAAAGGGCGCAGCAGGTACAAACCTGCCTGCTCCCGGTACGGGGGCATGGCCGCCGCCCCGGCCACGCCGGCGCCCCGGCAGAGGTTGAAAAGCAGGGTTTCCGCCTGATCGCGGCGATGATGGCCCAGGGCCAGGTAACGGGCGCCGCTCTCCCGGTAAGCCTGGTAGCGCGCCTTTCGGGCGGCGGCTTCGAGGCCCTGGCCTTGGCGTTCCACCCGCACCCGGGCGATCTGCAAAGGAATGTCCCAGTCCCGGCAGAGGCTCTGGCAGAAGTCCGCCCAGGCATCGGCCCGGGGGGAAAGACCATGATGCACATGGATCGCCCGTAGCTGCGGCCAGGAACGCCTGGCCAGATCGAGGAGGACGACGGAATCGCGACCGCCGGAGAGCCCGACCCAGAGTTCGGCCCCGACGGGCAGATGGGCCTGCAGCACCGCCGCAAACCCGGCCGTGAGATCAGCGGGGGGCTTGTTCCTTGAAGCGGCCATAGGCCATCAGGCGCTCATAGCGGGCTTCGAGCAGTTCGGCGGTGGACAAACCGGAGAGCTGCTTGAGACTGTCTTGCAGGGCCTTCTTGAGGTTCTGGGCCATGAGCCCATGATCCCGGTGGGCGCCGCCGCAGGGTTCATTCACCACCTTGTCGATGAGGCCCAGGGATTTCAGGCGGGGGGCGGTGATGCCCATGATCGCGGCGGCTTCGGGGGCCTTCTCGGCGCTTTTCCAGAGGATGGAGGCGCAACCTTCGGGGGAAATCACCGAGTAGGTGGAATTCTGCAGCATCTGCACCACGTCGCCCACGGCAATGGCCAGAGCGCCGCCCGAACCCCCTTCGCCGATGATGGTGACGACGATCGGCGTCGCGAGGATCGCCATTTCATAGAGGTTGCGGCCGATGGCCTCGGACTGGCCCCGCTCCTCGGCATCGACGCCGGGATAGGCGCCGGGGGTATCGACGAAAGAAAACACCGGCAAGCGGAACTTCTCCGCCAGCTTCATCAGGCGCAGGGCCTTGCGGTAGCCCTCGGGCCGGGGCATGCCGAAGTTGCGGTAGATCTTTTCCTTGGTGTCGCGGCCCTTCTGGTGGCCGATGACCATGCAGGGCTGGCCATTGAAGCGGGCCAGGCCGCCGACGATGGCCTTGTCGTCGGCATAGGCGCGATCGCCGTGCAGTTCCTCGAAATCGGTGAAGATGCGCTCCACGTAATCGAGGGTGTAGGGGCGCTGCGGATGCCGGGCCACCTGGGCGATCTGCCAGGGCGTGAGTTTGGCGTAGATGTCGCGGGTGAGGGCCCGGCTTTTTTCCGCCAGGCGTTCGATCTCGTCGGAAATGTCGACGGCGGAATCTTCCTGGCCGAAGCGCAGGGCTTCGATCTTGTTTTCCAGCTCGGCAATCGGCTGCTCGAAATCGAGAAAGGTGGTTTTCATCCCGGGCCTGAAAATTTTGGAAGGCGGGGATTCTACTCCCAAAACGCGCAATTCAAATATGCATGCCAGGCTGGGAAGCTTAGCCGAAACGCCCGCCGACGAAGGGATTGAAGCGGCGCTCCTCCCCCAGGGTGGACATCGGGCCATGGCCGGGAATGAAATCCACCTCATCCCCCAGGGGAAAGAGTTTTTCCCGGATCGAGGCAAGCAGGGCCTCCTGATCCCCGCCGGGCAAATCGGTACGGCCGACCGAGCCTTGAAAGAGGATGTCGCCCACCACCAGCAGCCGGCCGGGCCGGTGGTAGAAGGCGACATGGCCCGGGGTGTGGCCGGGGCAATGCAGCACTTCCAGTTCCACCTCGCCAAAGCGCACCCGGTCTCCCTCCTTTAGCCAGCGGGTCGGCTCGAAGGGACGTGCCCGCGCCAAGCCGAACATGCGGGATTGCTGCGCCATGCCCTCGATCCAGAACCGGTCTGCCTCGCCGGGCCCTTCGATCGGCACCTCGAGCAGCTCGGCCAGTTCGGCCACGCCCCCGGCATGGTCGATGTGGCCATGGGTGACGAGGAGGGTGGCCGGGATGAGCTTCTCCCGCTCGAGGACGGCCAGGATCCGATCCAAATCCCCGCCCGCGTCCACCACGGCCGCCTGGCGGGTCTTCTCGCACCAGAGAATGGAACAGTTCTGCTCGAGGGGCGTTACAGGAACGATGGTATAGCGCATGAAAGTCACCCGGAAACACGGAAAGGGCAGATTATCACACGCACACCCTTGCCCAACCGCAAGGCCCCAATTACCATTGCCCGCAACAATGCCTGGCGCAAACAATCGCGGTCAAATCAAAAACCTGGACTGCATTTTTGAAGTGGAGAAGCAGGTATGCTCGACCATCCCCTGCAAGAACTGGATGACTGGGTCCTGTATTTCAGCGAACGGGAGCTGCCGGTGCTGCGCCATACCCGCCGTCAGCTCGAAACCGCCCGGGAGAACATGGCTCATGTCTCCAGCAAGGACCTGACCCGCATCATCCTGCAAGACCCGCTGATGGCCGTGCGGGTGCTGACCTTCATCCAGCCCCTGACCGGCAAGCGCCTGCACCACGATGTGACGACCATCGCCGGCGCCATCATGATGCTGGGCATCGAGCCCTTCTTCAAACATTTCGAGAACCCGGCCACCATCGAGGCCGCCCTGAAGGACGGGCCACCCCAGGCCCTGCTCGGTGCCCTGCAGGTCATCCGGCGCGCCCAGCAGGCCTCTCATTACGCCTATGAGTGGGCGATCTGGCGGGTGGACATCAACGCCGAAGAAGTCGCCCTGGCCGCCCTGCTGCACGATCTGGCGGAAATCCTGCTCTACTGCTTCGCCCCCCACCTGGCCCTGGAAATCCGCAGGCTACAGCAGGCCGATCCCCTGCAGCGCAGCAGCACCGCCCAGGAAAAGGTGCTGGGGTTCCGCCTGCAGGACATCCAGGCCGCCCTGTGCCGCGCCTGGCACTTGCCGAAGCTGCTCATGCAACTGATCGACGATGCGCACGCCGAACACCCCCGGGTGAAGAACGTGGTGCTGGCGGTGAACCTGGCCCGGCATCTCGCCCACGGCCGGAACGATCCGGCGATTCCCGACGACCTGAAGGCCATTTCGGCCCTGCTCAACCTTTCCGAAGAAGCCCTGGGCCAGCGCCTGGGCCTGGCCCTGCCCTCCCCGGACGGGGAACTGGATCAACCACAGCAAGCCGCACCATCCCCCTGACCACGGCCCCGAGCCGCCAGGCCCACATCTTTCGACGGCCTGGCGCATCACCATCAACTTGTTGCCCCTGAAACTTGAAACCGCCAGATATGAAAAGGGCGACATCCCTTACAGGACGCCGCCCTTTGCGAGAGCAGAACGGGATCAGTCGTCGCCGAAGATGCCCAGAATCTGCAGCAGGCTGGTAAAGAGATTGTAGATGCTCACGAACAGGGAGACCGTCGCCATCACATAATTGGTTTCACCGCCCTGGATGATGGCTTGGGTTTCATACAGGATGAGGCCGGACATCAAGAGCACGAAGGCCGCAGACACCACCAGGGAGAGTAGTGGCAGCTCGAAGAAAATGGCGGCCAGCCCCGCCAGGAAGGCGACGAGCATGCCGACCATGAGGAAATTGCCCAGGAAGCTGAAATCCCGCTTCGAGGTCAGGGCAACGGCCGACATGGCCAAGAAGATCACGGCGGTGCCGCCCATGGCCATCATCACGATCTCGCCGCCGTTGGGCAGGGCCAGGTAATGATTGAGGATGGGCCCCAGGGTGTAGCCCATGAAACCGGTCAGGGCGAACACCAGACCGACGCCCAGAGCACGGTCGCGAAACTTGCTCACGGCAAAGAGCAGGCCGAAGTAGCCGACCAGGGTGATGAGGATGCCCGGATGGGGCAGATTCAGGGCGGCGCTGATCCCGGCAACCGCCGCGCTAAAGGCCAGGGTCATGGCCAGCAGCAGGTAGGTATTGCGCAGGACCTTGCGGGATCCGGCCGAGCCCTGGACACCCACACCACCATGGGTCAGGACCTGGCCGGACAGGTAGGAACGATCATTCAGGCTCATGTAAAACCTCCATTGGTCATAGACGCCGTCAGTTTAACGGCCTTTGCACAATAACAAAAACCATCGAAAATGCGACTATGAATTCGAAAAAACCGAACATTGAAGAAAGCCGGCTCAACTACCGCCACCTCTATTACTACTGGATGGTAGCCAAGGCGGGCAGCCTGGCCCGCGCTGCCGAGCAACTGGGACTCACGCCCCAGACCATCAGCGCCCAGCTGGGCCAGCTCGAGCAAGCCATCGGTACCGCACTCTTTGACCTGCAAGGCCGCAAATTGATTCCCACGGAAGCAGGACGCACCGCCCTGCGTTACGCGGACGAGATTTTCCTGCTCGGTGAACAGCTCTGGGACTCGCTAAAACGCGCCGGCGGCGAACCCATGCTGCGCCTGACCGTGGGCATCACCGATGTGGTCCCGAAGCTGGTGGCCCACCATCTGCTCGAACCGGTGCTGCACCTGCCGGAACGGGTGCGGCTGATCTGCCACGAAGGCAAGTTCGAGAATCTCCTCGCCGATCTGGCGATTCACAAGCTGGACGTGATCCTCGCCGACCGCCCGGTCTCCCCCGGCATGAACCTGCGCCTCTTTAGCCACCCCCTGGGCGAGAGCGAACTGAGCTTTTATGCCACCGCCAGCCTGGCCGAACGTCATGGGGAGGACTTTCCCCACAGTCTGGACGGCGCGCCCTTCCTGCTCCCGGCCCGCAATGCCGCGGTACGCGCCAGCCTCGACCAATGGTTCGAAAGCCACGGCATCCGCCCCCGGATCATTGCCGAGGTGGAGGATAGCGCCCTGCTCGACACCTTCGGCGCCGCCGGGCTCGGCGTTTTCCCGGCGCTCACCCCACTCACCGCCGAACTGGCCCGGCGCTATGACGCCGTTCGGCTGGGCCCCATCGACCCGGTGCGCGACCAGTTCTTTGCCATCTCCGCCGACCGGCGCATCCGCCACCCGGGCATCGAGGCCATCCTCCAGGCCGGGCAGGAGCGCCTGTTCCTGCCGGCTTAGGCAGCGCCGCAGGCTTGGGTAGGGCCGCAGGCTTGGGCAGCGCCGCAGGCTTGGGCATCAGCCGCAGAATTTAGGCGCCGCCGCGGGTTTCCAGGGCTTCCCAGCGCTCGAGCAGGGCGAGCAGCTCCGCCTCGATGGCCGCCAGCCGTTCAGACGCCTGGCGCGCCAGTTCCGGGTCCTGCTGGTAGAGGGCCGGGTCTTCGAGCCGGGCCGTGAGTCCGGCCTGTTCCGCCTCCAGGGCGGCGATGCGCTCGGGTAAGGCTTCGAGCTCCCGCTGCTCCTTCCAGCTCAGCTTGTCGGCCTTGGCTTTGCCCGGCTCCGATTTTCCGCCCCCCGCCGGGGCCGGCTTCGCTTCCGCTTCCCTGGCATCCTGCTGCCGGGCCTTGGCCTGGCTACGCTCCCTGGCCTGACTACTCTGATACGCAGCCCAGTCGCTGTAGCCCCCGGCGTACTCACGCCATATGCCCTCGCCTTCGGCGGCGAGCGTCTGGGTCACCACATTGTCGAGGAAAGCCCGGTCATGGCTGACCAGAAACAAGGTGCCCTGGTAGTCCTGCAAGAGTTGCTCGAGCAGTTCCAGGGTTTCCATGTCGAGGTCGTTGGTGGGCTCGTCGAGCACCAGCACATTGGCGGGCCGGGCAAACAGGCGGGCAAGCAGCAGGCGATTGCGCTCGCCGCCGGAGAGCGACTTGACCGGGGAACGGGCGCGCTCGGGGGCAAACAGGAAATCCTCCAGATAGCCGATCACATGCTTTTTGGCGCCGCCAATCTCCACATAGTCGGAACCCGGAGAAATCACTTCGGCGAGGCTCGCTTCCGGATCCAGCTGGCCCCGGAACTGGTCGAAGTAGGCCACTTCCATGCGCGTACCGCGCCGCACCGTGCCGGAATCGGGCTCCAGTTCTCCCAGGATCAGGCGCAGCAAGGTGGTCTTGCCGGCACCATTGGGGCCGATCAGGCCGATCTTGTCGCCTCGCAAAATCCGGGTGGAAAAATCGCGCACCACCACCTTGTCGCCAAACCGCTTCGAGACCCGCTCCATTTCGACCACCAGCTCGCCGCTTTTGGCGCCGCTATCGAGGTTCATCTGCACCTTGCCCATGCGTTCCCGGCGGGCGGCCCGCTCCTGGCGCAGGCGTTCCAGACGCTGGACCCGGAACACGGCCCGGGTACGGCGGGCCTCGACCCCCTTACGGATCCAGGCCTCCTCTTCCTTCAACAGCTTGTCGAATTTCTGGTTGAGGAGGCCCTCTTCGTGCAGCATGGCCTCCTTGCGCCGCTGGTATTCGCTGTAATTACCGGGAAAACTCATCAACTTGCCCCGGTCCAGCTCGACGATGCGGGTGGCCAGGCGCTCGAGAAAACGCCGGTCGTGGGTGATGAAGAGCAAGGTGACGCGGCTCTCCAGCAACAATTCCTCCAGCCATTCGATGGCGCCGATGTCGAGATGATTGGTAGGCTCATCCAGCAACAAGACCTCGGGCGCCAGCGCCAGCCCCTGGGCCAGGGCCAGGCGCTTTTTCTGGCCGCCGGAGAGGCTGCCCACCCGTGCCTCCGGGTCCAGGCCGAAGCGGTCGATCACCCGGTCCACCTGCACCTGCCAGGTCCAGGCGCCGATGGCTTCCAGTTCATGCTGCAACTGCTGCAAGCGCGGCAGCAGGGATTCATGGTCGGCCCCCTCCTCCGCCAGATCGTGGGAAACCTGATGGTATCCGGCCAGCAGGGAGGACATTTCCCCCAACCCTGAAACCACGGCGGCAAAAACCGTCTGCGCCGCATCCAGCGGAGGCTCCTGCGGCACATAAGCAACCCGGATCCCGGGCTGGCGCCAGACCTGGCCGTCATCCAGGCTGCCCCGCCCCGCCAGCGCCGCCAGCAGGGAAGATTTACCCGTGCCATTGCGCCCGATCAGCGCCACCCGCTCGCCCGGGTCGAGCTGGAAATCGGCATGGTCGAGGAGCGGCACATGGCCAAAGGCCAGGCAGGCCTGGTCGAGCTTCAGCAGGGGCATGGAATTTTGCCGTGGCAATGATGAACAAGGTCGGGATTGTAACCGTCTTCCCCATCGCCGATTTGGCACCAGGCCTCGGGCCGGCTACAATCGCGTCCTTCCTCTCCGTAGTTCAATGGATAGAACAGGCCCCTCCTAAGGGTCAAATGTGGGTTCGATTCCCGCCGGGGAGGCCAGATGGAAGCTGCCATGCATCCTGAATCCTTTTGTGCGGCCCATGGGTTCACCCTGCTGGCCCTGGCCCTGCAGTTGCTGGCCCTGCCGGCCAGTGCCCGGCATCAGGTCGAGCGGCGGCAGGTCGAGCGGCATCAGGTCGAGCGGCATCAGGTCGAGCGGCGGCAGGTGGAACAAGCGGTAGTCTGCACCTCTCCGGGCACGCCCCGGATTTCCACCGGCGATGCAGCGCCGGCACACGAAGAAAGCTGGCAGACCACCGGTTCCACCTGTTCCGCTTGTTCCACCTGTGCTCTGTGCAGCCTCTCCCTGCACACCCCCTGCCTGCCCGGCCGAGCTGCCCCCTTCCCTGCTCCAGACCGGCTGGCGCAGGGCAAGCTCCCCACCACGCTCCTGCCTCCCGCCGCAAAAAGGCCTTCTCATTCCCGGGCCCAGCCCAGGGCGCCGCCCCTCTGAATCCAGCCTCCACTCACCGCCCCTTGCGGGCTCTACCCTTGGAAATTCCGGAGTCATGACCATGAAAATTCGTACCCTTGCGCTGCAATGCAGCACTTTCCTGACCCTTTGTGTCGCCAGCATCGCCCATGCCCAGGTCACCGTTTCCGACCCCTGGGTGCGCGCCACCACTTCCCAGCAGAAGGCGACCGGCGCCTTCATGAAGCTCGATGCCGCCAAGGCGGCTACCCTGCTCAGTGCCAGTTCCCCGGTTGCCGGAGTGGTAGAAATCCATGAGATGGTGACCCAGGATGGCGTGATGAAGATGCGCGCCATTCCCGATCTTCCCCTGCCGGCCGGCAAGACAACGGAACTCAAGCCCGGCAGCTACCACCTCATGTTGATGGATTTGAAGGAGCCCTTGAACGCTGGCCAGAAGGTTCCTGTGACCCTGGTGATCGAGGCGGGACAACAACGTCACGAACAGACCATCGAGGCAGAGGTCCGCCCCCTGAACTCGATGCCCGCCGCCCAGCAACACCAGCACGGCAAACACTAGGGAACCCCCATGGCCAGATGGCTTTTTGGCCTGGTGGGCGCATCCTGGTTGATTGCGGCCGGCCTTCTGGCCGCTTGCAATCCGCCCCAGGCACCTTCCTTCCACGCCACGGCACTCGACAATCCCCAGTTCGCGCAGGACTTCCGGCTCAAGGACCCTTCCGGCCGGGAACGCAGCCTGGCCGACTGGCGCGGCAAGGTCGTGCTGTTGTTCTTCGGCTACACTCAATGCCCGGATGTCTGCCCCACCGCCCTCTCCCGGGCCGCCCGGGTAATGGAGCTGCTGGGCCCGGATGCATCCCGGGTCCAGGTCCTGTTCGTCACCTTGGACCCGGAACGGGATACCCCGGCCCTGCTGCGGGAATATCCCCCGGCCTTTCACCCCAGCTTTATCGGGCTCTACACCAGCGTCGAAGAAACCGCCCAGGTAGCCAGGCACTTCCGGGTGTTCTACAAGATCAACCCCGGCAGCACCCCCAGCACCTACACCATCGACCATAGCGTGATCACCTATGCCTACGACCCGGAGGGCAAGCTGCGCCTGGCTATCGGTCATGATGCGCCGGCCGAAGCCGTGGCCCAGGACATCCGGACCCTGCTGGGAAGTCAGGTAAAATAGACTCCTTCGATGAGACACTCATGCCGACCCGAACTTTCAGCAAGGTGCATCACGCCATCGCAAAGGCCGCCGGGCACTGCCAGGAAATCTTGAATGCCTGCCTGGCCGAGGTGCTGGACCGGGAAGGCAGGGGCCAGACGACGCTGACCATGCCCGATCCCTGCAGGAACATCAGCTTTGCCTGGTGAGCGAGAACGAAACGAAATAAGCGTGCCAGAACACATCATCGACATCAGCGAAGAAAGCGGCGTCCGCTACCTGAATTTTGGGAGCGATTCCATCCAGGGGGCGATGCGGATTGCCCGCCCCTGGTCCCTGGAACTGGAATACACCCGGGAAATGATGGCCGGTTTGCTGCTCCGTCCTCATCCAGACTGGCCGCGCAGTTGCCTGATGGTGGGATTGGGGGCGGCCTCCCAGCTCCGTTTCCTGCACCGTCATTTTCCTGACTGCCGCATCACCGCGCTGGAAATCAATCCGGCGGTCATTTCCATCTGCCAGCAATTCTTCAAGCTGCCGCCTGAATCGCCGCAGCTGGGCATCATTGCTGAAGATGCGAGCACCTGGATCCGCCGCGCTCCCAAAGCGCATTACGACCTGATCCTGCTCGATGGTTTTGCGGCCGACGGGTGCCCGGCCGCGCTGGACAGCCCCGGGTTTTACCTGGCTTGCCGCGCCGTCATGAGCGAACAGGGCGTGCTGGCCTGCAACCTGCTGAGCCGAAGCCGTGGCTTTCAGGCCAGGGTCCGTCGCATTCGCCAGGCGTTTGAGCGGCGCTGCCTGATCCTCCCCCCGTCGGATAGCGGCAACGCCATTGCCCTCTCCGCAACGGGAACCGCCATCGACACGGATCTTGCAACCATGCAGCAGCGGGCAAAACTGCTGCACGAACAAACCGGGCTCGATTTGCGTCCTGCCCTGAATCGCCTGCGCCTCTCGCGCAGCCTGCCCGCAGATCATTTAACGCTTTGATCCGATGCCCTTTCTCATTTTCCCCTTGGCTTTGGGCGCATGAATCTCTATAACCCAGATATGCCTCCACCCAAAACAACGACAAGGCGCAAGGCAGGATCAGATTTCATCCATCGCAGCCCAGACTGCGAAAGGTCTTTCGACACGGCGAGTCATGGAGGAGGAGAAAAGATGCTTTCACTTAAAGACTGTCTTGATTTCTGCGATCTGGATTGCTCCGGAATCGAAGCCATTGCAGAACATGAACACATTCCCGTCATCGTGGCGGCAGAGCTCAGCAATGAGCTACTCAAAACCCCAGAAGGCATTGGCTGCCTGCATGAGATGGCGCTGGACAACCTCAATCAGGCCATGGCGCAGGGGGATTGGGAAAAAACGCTGCGTTTCAAACTGGCATACCAGCACCTGCAGGCGACCTATCCACTCCCCACTCAGTAGCCACAACCCGCTAATCCAGTAATTGACCCGCGTAGTCAGCCATGGCGGCAAGGACAGGTTCGGCGGTACCGATGGCCGAACCCAGTTCGATCACGGTGCAGGGATGGACAGCCTGCAGATGCGCGACCGTGACGGGGAGATCCCGCTTGAGATGCCCCCCTTGGGCGATGAACATGGGGAGCACCGTTATGCTTGCGCAGCCCTCGGCCACCAGGGCGGTGACCACGGCCTCCAGATCGGGCTCCATGAACTCCAGAAACGCCAACTCGATCCGGGCTGTCGGGATCTGCGCCTGAATCCGCCGCCGCACATCCCGCAGCGGCTCAGCCCATTCCGGATCCCGTGCGCCATGACCCAGAAGCACCAGACCGCGACGCCTCAGTCGCATGAAAAACGCCCCATCAGATACTCAAGCCTTGCGCCTTGGCCTCAACGGCCACCAATGCCTTTGCCTCGTTGAAGTTGCGAGCATAGCCGCTCGCATGGAGACAGCAGACCAGTTGGTTGGCAAGCGGTAAAGGCAACGGCAGACGACCATCCAGAACACGCGCCGTCCATTGTGCCGTCGTCCTGGCATCGGCCTCTTCCGGCAAATGGGGCAGCGACTTGATGCTGTCGTGCTCGGCCTCGAAAAGGGTGGTACAGACTCCCGCACGGATATGCTCGATCTTTGGCCGACGCTTGGGATTGGCAAAGGGCTCGCCCTCTGTCGCCCGCAAGAGTAATGCCTCCTGATTTTTTTCCAGCAACAAATCCCGCATCAAGTCCAGGTAGGGAGGATGGGTGGCGGCTGCGATCAAAACGCCTTCACCGCGAAAAGGATCGAGCATCTTCACCAGGCTGTGCGCACAATTGCGTAGTCCCAGACGTGCCCGTAGTGCCAGTTGATCCGACAAACCGGGACAAAGAATCGATAGCGGCGCAAAAGCAAGGCCATCCTTTTCCAGGCTCAACTGGACCTGTCCCAGCGTGCTAGCCGGCATGACCCCCAACTCACGCAATACCCGGCCCGAACTCACCCGCCCAAATCCCTCCAGGAGTCCATGGACCAGGACAGGAACACCAAAGCGCTGCAGCATCAGCGCCAGAAGCGGGGTCAGATTGGCCCCCTTGCGCGCCCCATTGTAAGAGGGCAAGACAATCGGACGGGCCTCCACGGCAGGACGATCGAGCGCATGGATGCGGGAGTCCACGGCCCGGAGAAAACCGGACATTTCATCGCGCGACTCGCCCTTCATGCGCAGGGCAAGCATGATCGCCCCAAGTTCGAGGTCGGGCACGCCTCCATCGAGGATGGCGGCATACAGTTGCTCTGCCTCTTCCCGGCCGAGGTTCGTCGATCCCGCCGCACCACGCCCGATCTCCTTGATATACAGGGCAAAATTCATCGTCTCCTCCACGGATCATTTTCAATGACAGGCTCTGCCTTTAGCAATGCCCATGCCATCGACAGTTCCAGCATTGGTGGGGGTGCGCATGATCCAGAATGGTGCATGAAAAAAACCCCGCTCCAAGGCGGGGCACGATCTGCTTACTTGATGCGCTGCAAATGTGATCGCCCCGTACCGGCAGGCGTCGGAGCTTCCGGTTCATCGGACGCCCTCGGGGTCAGCGACGTCTCCTCCACCTCAAACGCCATCCCCGTCCCGTTCTCGCGAGCATAAATGGCCGACACCCGGGCGACAGGGACGTAAATATCCCGGGGCACCCCAGCAAAACGGGCCTTGAAGCTGATGCACTCGTGGTTGATCTGCAGGCCCTGGGTCGCCTCCATTCCCACGTTCAAGACGATCTGCCCATCCTTGACGAACTCGGGTGGCACACGGCAGCTACCATCCACTTGCACCGCCATGTAGGGCGTAAAGCCATTATCGTTGCACCAATCCCAGATCGCCTGAAACAGATAAGGCTTGGTAGAGGGTAAATCGGGAGGAGACTGGCTGAAATCCATTATTTGCGCATGGCCTTTTCGGAGGGTGTCAGGGCGTCGATGAAACCCTGACGGCTGAAAATACGTTCGGCGTACTTCATCAAGGGCGCGGCATGCTTGCCCAGATCAATTCCATAGTGATCCAGACGCCACAGCAGGGGGGCTACCGCGACATCGAGCATGGAGAAATCATCCCCGAGCATGAACTTCTGCTTGCTGAAAATGGGGGTCAGCTCGGTCAGCCGGGCCGCAATTTCCTGACGGGCCTTGTCCGCAGACTTGAGATTCTTTTCGATGGGTTCGATGAAGGAGAAAATCTCGCGCTCCATCCCCGACAGCAGCTGGCGCGCCCGGGCCCGCATGATCGGGTCGGCCGGCATCAGCTGCGGATGCGGGAAACGCTCATCGATATATTCATTGATGATATTGGGTTCATACAGTACCAGATCACGCTCGACCAATACGGGAACCCGGTTGTGCGGGTTGATGGCCGCCAGATCTTCGGGTTTGTTGAACATATCCACGTCGATGACCTGGAAATCCATGCCCTTTTCAAAAAGCACGATGCGGCAACGGTGACTGAAAGGACAGGTAGTCCCGGAATAGAGAATCATCATGGCAGCTAGACCTGAAAAATATTCGGCATCGCCCCCGAAAATCCGGAAAGCGATGCCGCAATGAAAAAGAAGGATTTAGTGAATGTCTTTCCAGTATTCCTTCTTCAGTGCGTAGGACAGCACGAGCAGGATGCTCAGGAACAGCAGGACGGCAATCCCCAGTTGTTTGCGCAGGCCAGCGGTAGGCTCACCCATCCAGACCAGGAAACCGACCAGATCGCGGACCTGGGCATCATACTCGGCAGGGGAGAGCTTGCCGGGAACCGCCAGGGTCAGCTTGTGGTCGGGGCCCAGCACCTGCTCGCCTTGCAGTTCATACAGGATGTGCGGCATGCCGACATTCGCAAAAATCACATTGTTCCAGCCGGTGGGGCGCTTGTCGTCCCGGTAGAAGCTGCGCAGGTAGGTGTAGAGCCAGTCGGCACCGCTACCATCGGCAGAAGCGCGAGCCCGCGCAACCAGGCTAAGATCGGGGGGAGCCACACCAAACCATTTCTTGGCATCCGCAGGTCGCAGAGCTACCGTCATCTGCTCGCCAAGCTTGTTGGCAGCAAACATCAGATTGTCCTTGATCTGCTGCTCGGTCAGCCCCAGATCCAGCAGCTTGTTGTAACGCAGCTGGCTGGCACCATGACAGGTGAGGCAGTAATTGACGAACAGCTTGGCTCCATTTTGCAGCGCAGCCTTGTCGCCGGAGACGTCAGGGGCCTGATCCAGATGAAGGGAGGCGCCGGCAGCAAAAGCCAGGGTGGGCGCAATCAACAGTGCTGCAAGCAGCGTTTTCAGCTTACGCATGGTTTTCATTTCCAGGTGACCCTTTCCGGTTCGGGTTTGTACTTGTCGATCTTGGAATACCAGGGCATCAACAGGAAGAAGGCGAAATAGATCACCGTGCAAACCTGCGACACCTTTTCACCCCAGTAGCTGGGAGGCTGGGTTCCCAGATAGCCCAGAACGAAGAAGCAGATTACAAAGGCAGTCAGGAAAGACTTGTAGATGGGACCGCGATAACGGATGGACTTGACCGGGGAACGATCCAGCCAGGGCAAGAAGGCAAACACCAGCACGGAGGCCCCCATGCCCACCACCCCCCAGAACTTGGCATCGACGCCGAAGAAGTTCCAGACCATGGCCCGCAGCACGGAGTAGTAGGGCGTGAAATACCAGACCGGCGCGATGTGCAGCGGCGTTTTCAGAGGATCGGCCGGGAAGAAGTTGTTGTATTCCAGGAAGTAGCCGCCGCCCTCGGGGGTAAAGAACACCACCACGGAGAACACCATCAGGAACACCACCACACCGACGATATCCTTGACGGTGTAGTAGGGATGAAAGGGGATGCCATCCAGGGGAATGCCCTTCTCATCCTTCTTGTTCTTGATTTCCACGCCATCGGGGTTGTTCGAACCCACTTCGTGCAAGGCCATGAGGTGGGCCACGACGAGGCCGACCAGGACGAGGGGAATGGCAATCACATGGAAGGAGAAGAAGCGGTTCAGGGTGGCATCGCCAATCACGAAGTCGCCGCGCACCCAGATCGACAGCGGCTCGCCGATCAAGGGAATGGCACTGAACAGGTTCACGATCACCTGAGCCCCCCAGAAGGACATTTGCCCCCAGGGCAGCAGGTAGCCAAAGAAGGCTTCAGCCATCAGCATCAGGAAGATCAGCACACCGAACACCCAGATCAGTTCGCGGGGCTTGCGGTAAGAGCCGTACAACATGCCACGGAACATGTGCAGGTACACCACGATGAAGAAGGCCGAGGCCCCGGTGGAGTGCATGTAACGCACCAACCAGCCCCAGGGTACATCGCGCATGATGTATTCGACGCTGGCAAATGCCACGGGAATGCCGGCCGCATTGAGGGAAGCATCTGGCTTGTAGTGCATGACCAGGAAGATGCCGGTCACGATCTGGATCACCAGCACCAGCAGGGCCAGAGAGCCGAAGAAGTACCAGAAATTGAAGTTCTTGGGCGCGTAGTACTCCGACAGATGCCCCTTCCACAGGGCGGTGACGGGAAAACGGGCGTCCACCCATTCCAGCAGATTGCCACCCAGGGAGCCGTCAGACTTGTATTTCTCGAAATTAGTATTAGCCATGCTTTAAGCCCCCTTCTTGTCTTCGCCGATGAGAATGCGGGTATCGGAGAGGTACATATGCAACGGGATTTCCAGATTGGTCGGCGCAGGCTTGGCCTTGAAGACGCGACCCGCCAGGTCAAAGGTGGAACCGTGACAGGGGCAGAGGAAGCCGCCCTTCCAGTCAGGGGTCATGCCTTCATCGACACCAGGCTTGAACTTGGAGGAGGGAGAGCAGCCCAGATGGGTGCAGATACCCACTGCAACCAGGATTTCGGGCTTGATGGAGCGGTGCTGGTTCTTGCAATACTCGGGTTGTTGCTGGCGATCGGACTGGGGATCAGCGACCTCGCCATTCAACTGCGGCAAGGTATCCAGCATGGCCTGGGTGCGATTGACGATCCAGACCGGCTTGCCCCGCCATTCGACGGTCAGCATCTGCCCGGGTTCGAGCTTGCTGATATCCACTTCGACCGGGGCTCCGGCCGCTTTGGCTCGCTCGGACGGAAGCATGGTGGACACGAACGGCACCAGGACCGCCAACGCACCCACACCCCCGACCGCGGCAGTGGCGACAATCAATCGCCGCCTGCCACAGTCCACTTTTTGTTGATTGCTCATAGCGCTGATCCCTAATGTTTAACCAGATAAACCAAACTTTTCGATTATACGTCAAGCAAAGGGCCCATGTAAAAACGCCTTGCTCAGCGCTCCACCAGCCGTCTTTCCCTGAAGGCTTGCGCCAGCGTTCCTGCATCGACATACTCCAGTTCGCCACCTACTGGAACCCCTCGCGCCAAGCGACTGACACGTATACCTTTTTCCTCCAGCAAGCTGGCAATGTAGTGCGCCGTCGCCTCGCCTTCATTGGTGTAATTAGTCGCCAGAATGACCTCCTGGACCAGGCCATCCAGCACCCGATGCATCAAGCGATCCATCCCCAGCTGCTTGACACCCACCCCATCCAGAGGCGAAATCCGCCCCATGATGACGTAATAGAGACCCTGATAGGCCATCGTCTGTTCCATCACGTTCATGTCCACGGGGGACTCGACGATACACAGCAAGCTGGCATCCCGCCGGGGAGAAGCACAGCGCTCGCACAACGGCGTCTCGGAAAAATTGTTGCAGCGCTGGCAATGCTGCAAATCCTGCAAGGCACGGCTCAAAGCAGAGGCCAGGGCAGCCGCCCCTTTGCGTTCATGCTGCAACAGATGATAAGCCATGCGCTGGGCCGACTTGGGACCAACACCAGGCAGGCAACGAAGGGCCTGAATCAGGCCCTCCAAGGGTGACGGCGTCACGGAAATCAGAACGGCAATTTGAAACCAGGCGGCAGATTCAAGCCCGCCGTGAATCCAGCCATTTTTTCCTTGCTCAGCACCTCGCTCCGCCGGACCGCATCATTGAAGGCTGCGGCCAGCAAATCTTCCAGCATCTCCTTGTCATCCAGCACGGACGGATCGATGGAAACCCGGCGGATGTCGTGGCTGCAGGTCATGGTGACCTTGACCATGCCGGCCCCCGCCTGTCCCTCGACCTCCATCTGCGCCAACTCTTCCTGGGCCTTGGCCATATTGGCCTGCATGCTCTGAGCCTGTTTCATCAGGCCAGCAATCCCACCTTTCATCATTCTGACTTTCTCCTGTCAATCAAGGGGTTTAATGGAAGCCTCTATCAAAGAGGCATCGAAACATTCTATGGCATCACGCACGAAGGCATCCTGCTCGATGGCTGCAACCGCCATTTCCTGGCGTTCCTTGCGGAGCTGTTCAGCTGCCTGGGCGGGCGTTGCCCGCTCCATGTCGGCAATGTCGATGCGAAGCTGCACTGGCTTCTTGAAATACTCACTCAAAACCTGTTGCAATCGATCTTGAGCCGGCTTGAAAAGTAGATGTTTATGTGCCGGCGACAGGCGCAGCTGGCAACTCCCCTCATCCCGGGTAATCAAATCGCAGTGCTGGGCCAACTCACGGGCCATGCCGGTGAGGTTCAAACCATCCAGGAGGACATGCCAGTCCGGGCTCATTGCCCTATCTGCCGCAGCAACAGCCACCGTCGGCGTGCCTGCCGAGCATTCCGGCTCCAACGCATCAGGCCCGGCCAAGTCCACACGCGGAACCTGTTTCAGCGGCTGGCGAGCATCCCCGGGCGGTGGCAAAGACGCCTGCCCCCCGGCGACATCCAGCGGAGCAAAGGCCAGCAGTCGCAACAACACCATGACAAAGCCACTATATTCGTCGGGTGCCAGCGCCAGCTCCTGACGCCCTTGAATCACGATCTGGTAGGCCAGCTGAACAAACTCCGGGGAAAAATCCCGAGCCAGCCGCGCCATGCGCTCATCCGCATGAAACCCCTGCGGATAGGCCGATCCCAGCAGTTGCTGCATTTGCAAATGGGTCAGTAATGCCGCCAGTTCCTGCAAGGCACTGGAACAGGACAAGCTGCGCTCCTGCATCTCCTCAGCCACACTCAGCATGGCCGCACCCTGATGATTCGCCAAGGCTTCCAGCAGGGAAAAAAGATGATCCTTATCCACCGTCCCCAGCATATCGCCCACCAGCTGCGCCTCTACCCGTCCGGCACCATGGGCAATCGCCTGATCCAGCAATGAAAGCGCATCACGCATGCTACCGCCAGCTGCCCGTGCAATCGCTTGCAGCGCGCCCGGATCGAAGGGAATTTCCTCTGCCACCAGAATTCGTTCGAGATGCTCGACGATCGACAGCAAAGGCATCTGTTTCAGGTTGAACTGCAGGCAGCGGGAGAGGACCGTCACCGGGATTTTCTGGGGATCGGTCGTGGCAAGAATGAATTTGACATGCTCTGGAGGCTCCTCCAGGGTCTTCAACATGGCATTGAAAGCCGAAGTGGAAAGCATATGCACTTCGTCGATGACATAAACCTTGTATCGCCCCCGGGTCGGGGCGTAGATCGCGTTCTCCAGTAGCTGGCGCATCTCTTCGACCCGGGTATTGGTCGCCGCATCCACCTCCAGCAAATCCACAAAACGTCCCGCATCGATTTCCTGGCAAGCGGAACAATGCCCGCAAGGAGTCGAGGAAACGCCGGTTTCGCAATTGAGGGATTTGGCAAGAATACGGGCAATGGTGGTTTTACCCACCCCCCGGGTTCCCGTGAACAAATACGCATGATGGAGGCGATTTTCGTTCAAGGCATGGGTCAGGGCCTTGACCACATGTTCCTGACCCACCAGGGTCGAGAAGTTACGGGGACGCCACTTACGGGCAAGAACCTGATAGCTCATGCACTCAGATCCAGAAAATGAAAGAAAGTGGCGAGCCTAACCCCCGGCACTTGCAGATAATGGCTGTGGCTGCTTCCTTCCGGACCTGACCAGATTCACCATCCTGCAATGCGGGGAGACCCGCCGGGTGCGATTCTAGCACAGAGCACCTCCCGAAAGGCTTTCCAGATGTGCTTTTCGGACGTTTGCCGAGCAATGAAGTAAACGGCTCAAACCCCCTGGACCGATGGGTTGGGTCAGGGGGTTTGAAGGGGTGGGGTGCCTGGCGGTGACCTACTTTCGCGAGCGGATTGCTCACTATCATTGGCGCGGTCCTGTTTCACGGTCCTGTTCGGGAAGGGAAGGGGTGGTTCCGGGACGCTATGGCCGCCAGGCGTAACGGGGAGGCTTTGCGGGGAGGCAAAGCGCAAAAAGGAAGAAGGTCGGGATGGCGCGAGTCCATCGGGCCGGGGTGTAGGGGTTGGTTTGGGTTGTATTAAGTTGTATTGGGGTTGTGATTGCGGGATTTTGAGTTGTCTTCATGGTTTGAAGATCGATTCAAGGTTATAGGATCAAGCCGCACGGGCAATTAGTACTGGTTAGCTTAACGCATTACTGCGCTTCCACACCCAGCCTATCCACGTCGTGGTCTTCGACGACCCTACAGGGGGCTTGAAGCCCCGGGGAAATCTTATCTTGAGGCGAGTTTCCCGCTTAGATGCTTTCAGCGGTTATCTCTTCCATACATAGCTACCCGGCGATGCCACTGGCGTGACAACCGGTACACCAGAGGTATGTCCACTCCGGTCCTCTCGTACTAGGAGCAGGTCCCCTCAAATTTCCAGCGCCCACGGCAGATAGGGACCAAACTGTCTCACGACGTTTTAAACCCAGCTCACGTACCACTTTAAATGGCGAACAGCCATACCCTTGGGACCGGCTACAGCCCCAGGATGTGATGAGCCGACATCGAGGTGCCAAACACCGCCGTCGATATGAACTCTTGGGCGGTATCAGCCTGTTATCCCCAGAGTACCTTTTATCCGTTGAGCGATGGCCCTTCCATACAGAACCACCGGATCA
>NZ_JBASOH010000118.1:0-17721 GCF_049658005.1 Azovibrio sp.
CCAGGGCTTCGGGCTGGCGGTGGGCGCGCACCAGCAGGCGGGTGAGGCCGCGCACGGCGCTGGCCTGGGTCGGGTGGTCTGCCAGGATCTGGCGATAACCCTGTTCTGCGGCCTCGGTCTGGCCGGCTTCGAACTGCACGGCGGCCAGGGTGGCGCGGGCTTCCGGGTTCCGGGGGTCGAGGGCCAGGGCGGCCCGCACCGAGGCTTCCGCTGCGGGCAGCTGGCGGGCTTCGAGCTGATCTTCGGCCTGGCGCAGCAGGCCCCAGAAGCGCGCCGTGGCGGCCAGTTGCACCCAGCGTTGACTTTCCGGGTCCTGGCGGGCTGCTTTCTGGAACCATTCCCGGGCGGCTGCGTGCTGGCCCCGGCGCAGCTGTACCAGCCCCAGGCCGCCCAGCACTTCCGGGTCCTGGCGGCGCCGGGCCAGGGCCAGGCGCAGGTCGGCTTCGGCCTGCTCCAGGTCGGCCTCGTCCCGGTCCAGTTCCTTCAGGGCCCGCAGCCGGGCCTGGTAGGCCGGGTCGGCGAGCTGGCGCAGGTGGGCGGCATGGGCGAGCTGGGCGTTGCGCAGCCGCCCGGCCATGGCGCTTTCTTCGGGGGCGAAGGCCAGGTAGGCCTGCAGGTGAGGAATGGCGCTGCCATCTTCGGGCAGGCGGTAGAGCAGGCTGCGCCAGGCATCGAGCAGTTGCTGGCGCGGTGCGTCGCCCTGGCGGGCCAGGCGGGCGTAGGTCTGCAGGGCCCGGAGGCGGTCCACCGCGGTGTTGCCCATGACTTGGGTCAGGGCCAGTTCGTAGCGGATGTCCCCGGGGTAGCGCTGGCGCAGGCCTTCGAGCCCCTGGCGGGCTTCGGCCTCGCCTTTCGGGGTCTGGGCCAGAATCCGGTAGTACTCCAGGGCCAGGTCGCCGGGGGGCGGGCCGTCCGGGAGGAGGCGGCGCAGTTCGGCCAGGGCGGCTTCGTACTGGCCGGCCCGGGCCAGCAGGCGCATCTGGGCCAGGGCTTCCCCGTCCCGGGTCTGGAGGCGCAGCAGCAGGGCCAGGTCGCGGGTTTCCCGGGCCTGGGGATGGTGTTGCCGCAGCCGCTGCAGCAGGGCTTCGGCCCGGGCCGGCTGGCCGGAGCGCAGTTCCAGCTCGCCCAGCATGAGCAGGGCCTCTGCCGAGTCGGGCCGGGCCAGCAGGTATTTTTCGAGCATCTGCCGGGCCAGGTCGCCGCGCTGCTTGCCGTCCCACATGCGGGCGGCCTGGAGCAGGGTGTCGGCTCCCTGGGCGGTGGGGGCGCCCCAGGCCAGGCTGGCGGGCAGGCCCAGGGCGAGTCCGATGACCAGCGTCAGCGCGGGGTCGCGCAGCTTCAGTCGCATCTGCCCTTGCCTCTGGAGGCGCTTGGCAGGAGCAGGCTGCCATCGCGATCGTAGCGGTAGCGTCCCTGCATCCAGCCCAGGGCGAACAGGGTCAGGGCTTGTTCGTAGTAGGCGTCGGGGCGCGGGGGCTGGGCTTCCAGGCGCTGTTGTTGCTCTTGCAGGGGCTGCCGGGCGTTGCTTGCCTGGAGGAAGGGCAGCAGGGCTGCGGAAAAGCCCGGGGGGCCGGCCTTGTTGCCCTGGCCGGTGCGGCTGTCGATGCGTTCGGGCGGGTAGCCGTGGCGGGCTACATAGTCGGCCATCGGGGCCAGCTGGTCGAGCAGTTGCTGGCGGCCGGGGGCGTCGGGGGCCAGGGTGCCGGCCCAGAGGTAGACGCGGATGGCGTTGTAGCCGCCATCGGCCTTGTCCGGGCCGTCTTTGTCGGGCAGGAAGCCTTTGCCGGCTTCAAAGATGATCCAGTCGGGGGTGAAACCTTTCGGGCTGGATTCGAGAATCATGCGAAGCGAACTTTTCTGCAGGGCCTGCCAGGCCGGGGCCTCGCTGCGGGAGGCAAACCAGGCCAGGAGTTGCAGGGGCAGGTAGCTCGGGTTGAGGCGCCAGCGCTGGGGCGACGGGTGAAAGTGCGAAATCTCCTTCCAGTTGACCACCCAAACGTATCCCACCTGACCAGGCAATCTCACCGGGCCTGACCACTGATTTCGAGTAGTTGACCACCCCGCCGAAACGGGGTTGCAATCTGAGGCTACCGGGATCAGGTTTTCTTCGCCCGCACCTTCCGCATCGACTCTCCTTTCAGTTCCATGAAATGCGCCCGATGCACAATCCGATCCAGGATCGCATCGGCCACGGTCGGATCGTTGAACAGGTCGTACCACTTCTCCGGCGGAAACTGGCTGGTGATAAGGAGCGATCCCTGCATCGATTGCTGATCAATGACATCGAGCAGAATCGGCCCCAGATGAACATCAATCCCGCCGATGCCGAAGTCATCAATAATCAGCAGTTGCGTTTTCACGAGCTGCCGGCGCAGCTTTGACAAGGTGCCATCGGCCTGCGCGGCAATCAGGTTCTCGTATAGCTGCGTCGCCGTCGTGAAATAAACAGAATGCCCGGAGCGACACGCCTGCTTACCGAAAGCACAGGCCAACCAGGACTTGCCAGTTCCCGTGAGTCCAGTCAGCACCAGATTCTGCCGCCGGGAAATCCAGACACAATCTCCCAGGCTGGCAACCTGCGCCGGATCGATACCGCGAGTCGCCCGATAGTCGACATCCTCCAGGCAGGCATTGGCTTGACGCATTTTGGCAGCCTTCAACAGCCGCTCAATCTTTCGGCCCTCACGATCACCAGTTTCCGCATCGAGCAGCAGGACAAAGCGCTCATCGAAATTGAGTTTCTGAATAGAGGGATCATCGAGTTGCCGATTCAATGCCCGCAACATCCCTTGCAAGCCGAGCGCTTGAAGCTGGGCCATGGTTTGCTGGTTCAGCATGAGATGCCTCCCTGTTGTGCATAGTATTCAGCGCCGCGAAGGTTCCCGTGCTTTTGCACCCAGGCCGTCGGTTCAACTGGCAGGCGCAGATCGCTCCGATTGGTAATGATCGACTTCAGACGATTGAACGTCAGCACGCCGATCTTCAAGGCGAAAGCGCAGGCGCCATCCAGCCGATCATGGGCTTGTTCCTCCCGCGCCCAGCGCCGCAAATTGCGAGCTGATTTCACGCCGTTCGCGAAATCCCGGCGTTGCTGCAAATTGCCGCGCACCCAGGCCAGTACATTGGGGCCAATGCCTTCCGCCCATTCCAGAAGCGAGTCTGGATCTTGCTCCGTCTGCCGCAAGTGCTGGATAGGCATGTGATCCTCCAAAGTACGCCGTCCGGGTGACGCCAACAGCACATGGCTGGTGATACGCGCCCGATTCAGCAGTACCTCCAGCGTAGTGCGAGTCGCCCGCAAGTCCACCTGATGCATCCGGTACTGATACGGCACCGAGTAGAAACTGCCTTCGTACTCGACGTGATAGTCCTCGGCCACGCGCACCTTGTATTTCCAGGCCACGCTCTCATAGGGATGCAAGGGCAGTGGCCGCAACGCTGGCAGGTCCAGTTCAATGAAGCGTTGCGTCCGACTCTGTTTGTATTTCTTGCTGATTTTGTTGTTCAGCAACTCGATCCGCTTGGCGATCTCGACATTCAGTTCCTCGACGCTAAAGAAGGTTCGTTTGCGCAACGGCGCCAACACCCAGCGCTGCACTATCTGAACCCCGACCTCAGCCAGCGATTTGTCTTTGGGCTTGCGGCTGCGCGCCGGGTTGATCAGCACGTCGTAATGCTCGGCGCAGTCGGCATAGGCCGCATTGGTGATGACCTCCTGTGGCGTGTGTTTGATTACCGCGGATTTGAGATTATCCGGGACCACCTGTTGCGGCACGCCGCCGAAGAACTCGAAGGCCTTCACATGGCAGGCAATCCAGTCGGCAATTTTCTGGCTCGGCACGGCATAGGCAAACGTGTACGACGATCCACCCAGCACCCCGACGAACACTTGCGCCGGCGTCTCCTCGCCGGTTTCCGGATTCGTAATCGGCATCGTCCGACCGCAGAAATCCACGAACAGTTGATCACCCGGCTTATGGAACTGCCGCATGCTCATGCGCTGGGTCTTGAGCCAAGCCTTGTAGCGCTTCTGGAACTGGGAATAACACAGGCAATCAGCAAGGTGTTCATGGTTCGCCTGGCGGTACTCCTCCCAGATTAAACTCAGGGTCATGTCCCGCTGGGACAGTTCTTCGCGTACCACATCCCAGTCGGGAACGATCTTGCCGGAAGGGTTCGGGTTACGGGCCGTGCCGAGACGAATGGCGAATGCTTCATTATCGAGCGCCGACAAATCCGCTTGCGTCAGGCCGGTGGCGGCAAGCCGGGTGCGCAGCAGTTCGACCGTATTGTGGGAAATAGAGAGCTGGCGGCCGACAGCGCGACTGCTCAAGCCCTTGTCGATCAGGCGAACGATGTCGCGCTGAACGGGGATGGGGGTTTTCATGAAATCTCCTTGGTTGTCCTGAGACAACGTTCCTGAAATTGAGGCATGCGCGAGGCCGGCCGGCACTTGACGCCGGCACGCAGGGCAAGGAGAATCAACGTGTCACCCGGTTAGGAATGACATCTCCAAAGAAGGGCTCTGGACTCGACCTCCTGAGCCCTTCTTGCCATGTGGCCTCGATCTTTACAGCGCTGATCGTGGTCAACTCATGGCATTTCCTCCCTGTGGCTTTGCCGCTGCCGCGGCTTAAAGATGTAGCGCTCCGGCCAGATGTCCTCGATCCGTAAACCGAGCAGGCCGGCAATGTGCTGAGCCACCGCATAGGCGGTGATTCGCCCGTGAATCACGTTGCTCACCACACCACCCGAGACTCCGACTTCACGGGCAATTTGCGCCTGAGTCTTGCCCAGGCGGCGCAGGCGATAGTTGATCTCGACAGCATCCATGGTCAGTTGAGGTGACATACCTTCTCTCAGAGAGTAGGCTATCTCTCAATAGCCAACGAAATTCGCGATAGCGACAAATATACGCTCAATGAGAACTTCCAATCAAGATATTTCTGGGACCGATTCGTCTGGACTGGGTGGTTTCGCGGCCCGTGTTGGCCAGGCCATTGCTCACACCGGCCTCAATCAGTCCGAATTTGCCAGGCAACTCGGTGTTTCGGCGGGCTTCGTCAGCGATGTCGTGCGCGGCCAGAAGAAGCCCGGCTCGGAGTTTCTGTATGCCATCCGGACTACCTTCGGTATCTCGGTCGATTGGCTGCTGACCGGAGAAGGCACGGTAACCGGTGGTAGTGGCATCGACCTCGACCTGCTGCGTACCATCCGGCTACAGATTGCAGTCGCCCGCTCGGCGGTGATCGATGGCAACACCACGGCAAAAGCCTTGCTGCTGCTGATTCGTGACGGGCGCTTGCAGGAAGCGGCAGCGGAGCCGGACATCAAGGCCTTTCTCGATGAAATCGCGCCGACCGATTCTGATGCTGAATTGGCCCTGGAACTCTATAACGGCCAGTTGTGGACCCAAGACCCCGGCGCCCAGCGCCGCAATCTCCTTGCCGCCGCCATGGCGCATTTTGAGGCTAGGAAACCCATCGACAAGGTGGCCGCCTTGGCGCGGAGCAGTGGTTCGAATTCAACGATTCAGATCAACGCCGGCGCTTTCAACAAGATTGCCGGTCGCGACTTTCACGAACACTGACCGATACGGAGCCCCAAGCCATGAGCGATACCCCGCAATTCGACTCTGTCCAACTCAACTTTGCCTTGGAACAAAGAGCGGCCGGGCGCGATTATCACGAGTATTTCATCCCCGGTTCGATCAAGCTGCTGCTGGCCACTGCTTCCAAAACCAAACTGGATGAGTTGGCGATGGACAACGAACGTTTGTTCAAATATCGGTTTGGCTTCAATGCGACTTCACTGGTCAGGCCGCAACTCATCGCTTTCCAGAACAAATACGATTTGCTCGATGATGAAATTCGCTGGCTCAAGCGGGCTGGGCATTTACGCGTCACGCGTCGCGAACTCGTTGTCGACACCAGTCGCCTGATGCCGATGTACGGCTGGTTTCAGATTTCGTTGATCAGCCTCGTGTTTGCGGCGGCCATCCTACAGATGGCGGGAGCGGAGCACGCACCTGCATGGAAGCGGGATTTGGTCCAAATATGCCTGGGCCTGACCTGGTTCTGCGTCGGCGGTTTGCTGATGAAGATGTTCATCGCGCCCTGGCGTACGCTTAAGCAGACTGGTGTAGTGGATTCTTGCATTCCTGTTTGGCATAGAAAGACCTTCAATATCTCCGGCTGACAGGCTGATGGGTATTGGCCATCTCCTCCGCAAGCATCCATCGGCGGTCTGGCTGTGGGAAACAAGGCAGTTTTTGCCGCCCTGCGCTGGCATGTACAAATCCAGATTGCATGCATAGATCACCTCGGTATAATGCCATTTGCGTACACTGATGTTTTCGGCATGTCTGCGCAAGGCTTTCGGGGCGCAGCAATCTTTGCCGGCAAGGCATTTGTACGCGGTTGTCGATTTTTCCTACACGAACGAACCCCTTTGCAAGGAGTATCAAATGAAACTCAAGAAATGGCTGTATTCAAGCTTTTTGGCATTGGCAGCAACTTTCATGTTTGCTCACAGCGCCAGTGCTGCCTCTGGTGCATACGGCAGCTCGGCCGTCGCACCCACAATTTACACCAAGAATTATTGGTATAACGTTGCCTATCCCGTGGTAGGAAATCCACCGAGCAATGCGACCTTGACTGTCGTGAATTACACCTGGAGCTACAGTTACCCTCGGCCCGCCGGGTTGCAGGTCTTCCTGTGCAACAATAATGCTACTCTTTGTGCAGATGTCACGAACTTTGGAACTGGTTCTGTCAATTTCTCCGGCTACGGCGTTCCTGCCAATCAATCGCTGAGGCTGTATTCCCGCGTTAGCGGTACCGGCACAATGGCCCCGTTGTATGGTGGAACTACTACCGTAACGGTTAACTACGTTTACTGATTGAGAAATCGCGGGCAGTTGTTGGTTGTAACACTGCCCGTCGATAGCTCAGGGATGAGTTGCTTATCCTGGTGACGAACTACCTCTCCACCCCCAACCAGTGGCCTCAAGGTAATCTGCGGATTGTGAGTTCGTGAAGTCGATCATCATGCTCAGAATCTGCAACGGGTCTGTCCCTTTTGCTTTCTCAGATTCATAGATGGCGCGTCGCTGTGCATCGATCACAGAAGCTTCACTGTTAAACCGGTCTTTGAATCCATCGTCGATGATTCGCCCGGAGGTGGATAATTTATTTACTTCCTCACCACCACCAACGTCACTGATATTATAAAAAATAGTACTTGGTGTAATGGCCATGTCGTAGGCAATTTTGTCTGCACTTGCGCGGTCAGAGCTGGCGGCCATTATCAGTTTTTCCTGAGCCGGGGTTCTGGCCTGTGTAGAAGTGACCGCGCTGGCAGCAAGGGTTTTGCCAGCAGCGGACAGTGATACCTGATCGGCATTTTTTGCCGGGGCGGCAATGGCTGCCGGTACTGTGCGGCCTTCTTGCCGTTGCGCTGAGGAAGCTGAAATACCGCTGTAAGCCAAGGCGCCGTAGCTAGACTGGATTATCATGATGTTCTCCTATGAGAAGAAAGGGTGCTCGTTTCCAGCATTATTCATGCCAATTGCAATTTTGCGCTTGGCATTGCCGCCCTGAGGCAGTATCCTGTTCTCGATGAAAAATTAAGATTGCGACGTAAGCTAATGCTCAACCCCAAGAAATTATGATGTACTGCCTTCCAGATGAGAGGATTGCCCAAGTACGCAAGAGCCATATCTCTGGCTTTTGCCTTTTTTGCCTGCGGTTCCCGGGTTGATGCCGCCGAAGCTGTTTACTCCGAAATCCATGAACGGCGGCAGCAAGAGATCCTTAGGTTAACCCTTGGTGATGCAATTGCACTAGCCGTACGGGATAACCGTGGTATTCAGACGGCGTATTTGCAACGTGTCGCCCAGAAATTTGATCTATACGTCAGCGAAGGAAAGTTTTTCCCCAAACTGACGTTGGCCACCGGGATGCTGGACAACAAAGCCGCCGGATTGTCTTCCCGAACAAAGGACATCACCACTAACGCTACGCTCGCCTTGCCGACTGGGGCAAAACTGTCATTATCGACAGCGAACGCTATTGGCTCCTCCTCTTCCAACTCATCGTCGACCTCAATCACCCTGACACAGCCTCTGTTGAAGAACGGAGGGCTGGACGCAAATACTGCCTCAATCCGCGCTGCTCGCCTTGATGAACAGATTAACCGCCTCACCCTGAAGGCAACACTTTCGCAGACAGTGACGCAGGTCACCTCTGCTTATCGCGAATTGCTTCGGGCGCAAGAGCAGCGAATGATCGCAGAAGCGGCGTTACAGCGTAGCAAAGACCTCTACCAAGTCAACAAGGCGCTGATTTCTACCGGTCGCATGGCGGAGGTGGAGATATTTCAGACCGAGGCAGAGGTCGCCAATCGTGAGGTGGCTTTGGAAGAAGCAGAGAATCAGATCGATACTTCGCGCCTAGCGCTCTTGAGCCTGCTCGCCCTGGAACCGCGCACGCCTGTCGTCGCGGTTGGGGCCAAAGACATTCGCCTGCGAGGCATCGACCTTGCTCAAGCACTGACTATTGCACTCGCGAACCAGCCGGATTACCTGATCGCACAACTGCAATCCGAGCGTGCAAAAATCAATCTCGACTACGCGAAAAATCAGCAGCTATGGGACTTGTCTCTAGTTGCCGGAAAAACGCAGAGTCGAGGATCGTCCGGAGGTTTTGGATCAGTCAATACGACGCAGACCTCGGCACAGAAAAACGATACGTCGTATGCCGGCATTCAACTCACCATACCGCTGGGTGATCGTTCGATAGAGCAAGCAACGGTGCGTGCCTCAGTGGATTTGAAAAGCCAGACTCTGAAGGTGCACGAAACACGGCAAGTCGTAGAGCAACGTATCCGGGATGCCGTACGCAATGTCCAAACACGTTGGCGACAGTTGGAGCTTTCCAATAAAGCACGGGAACTCTCAGTACTCAAGCTAAATGCTGAAAAGGAGAAACTGCAGGTCGGACGCTCGTCGAACTTTCAGATACTCTCGTTCGAAAACGACTTGCGTAATGCAGAGAATGCGCGAGTCAATGCCGAAATCGCCTATCTGAATGCGCTTACCGATCTGGATGAGCGCATGGGAAAAACCCTGGAAGTCTGGAGCATTCCCATTGCTGAACCCGAGTTAGCCAATTATGAATATTGATCATACCGTGTCGGCTTGTTCTCCTGCAGGTATTGTCCTGGTCAGTAACCTTGGCATCATTGAGCGTCTTAACGCCCAAGCGGAGACACTGCTATCCATTTCCCAAAACCAGGCCGTCGGCCAATCCATCATTGACGTACTGGACGATCAAGTACCCGAAGCCGTGCTGAAGGATTTGATCGAGAAATTCCGCCACACGCCAACCGAAAGGGCTGATCGAAGGTCGATTGATCCAACGAATCAGCTTTCAGCCCGTTGTGATGCATTGCAAGATGCCAGTGGTCATGCAGCCTGGCTTGTTACGCTCAGCAGGGCGCATTCCCGTCCCTGGCTGTCGGCATTTCCCCCCGCGTGGTTAGCGAAAACACAGCTGAGCAAGAAAACCATCTTTGCCACTGGCAGCGTCCTGGCAATAGCAATTGCAGTGTATGTATTGCCCCTGAGTGCTCGCGTGGATCAGACATCACCACCGGCAGAATCGGGGACGTTAGCTCCTGTCATGTTAAACGGGGGCATTAATACTCCCAAGGCTTTAGATTCAGCGTTGTCAGTTGTAGGAACAATCGAGGCAGGCGATACGATGAGTGTCACGGCGCCATTCGACGCTGTGATCAAGGAAAAAGGATTTTCCTTTGATACCGAAGTCAGTCAAGGCCAACTGCTGCTGACGCTTGACACCACGGAACTGCTGGGTCGTATCCAGGAGGCAAAGATAGCCATGCTCAAGGCCGCAAAAACCTTGCTGGAACTGGAGAACTGGGAAAAAGGCACCGAGGTCGCACGCGCGCAGCGCACTGCTGCACTGGCGCAACAGCAAGTTGAACAAACCGAGCGCAAGGTTCAGGAAGCGGAAACTTTACTCAAGAAGGGGATCATTCCCCGTGGCGAGCACGATGGCTTGGTCGAACAACTCAACGGCTACAAGTCCCAACTCGCGGCAGCCACGGATGATCTGAAAGCAACGCGTGAAAAAGCCAGCAAAGGCAACCGTGAGATTGCCCGCATCGAATACGAGCAGGCACAGGCCAAATATAACGATCTGTCGAGCAGCCTGGCACTCGAAAAAATAAACGCACCCCGCGCAGGAATCATCGCCAAGGCTCCGGCGACATCCGGCCAAGCGCCAGCGACGTTGGAGACCGGTAGCCGAATCGCTAAAGGTCAATTGCTATTCAATATTGCATCGACAGCCAGACTCAGGGTGTCTGCCAAGGTCGACGAAGCAGATATTGTCGACCTGACCCCGGGCATGAAGGTGGCGGTATCGATTGACTCCCAGGATATGCCTCCTATCGATGGTCGACTCGTCGAGATTTCAGCTCAGGCAGCACAAAATGGTGGCGCTTCGCGGAGTGCGGTTTTCGATATCAAGATCGAAATCCCCGGACTTAATGAGCAGCAACGTCGCCGCCTGCGTGTCGGGATGTCCTGCAATGTCAGTATCGAGAAAAGCCGCAAAGAGATCACGGCCGTTTCGTCGGTCAATAGCAATTCGACTCGATGACGTGTGGGCATGCGATGCTAAAACTGGATCGGGTCAGCAAGACATACCGGCAGAATGGACATGACATCCCGGTTCTTCGTGAGATTTCTTTCACCATTGCCGATGGTGAAATATGCTCAATCGTTGGTGCCTCGGGTTCGGGAAAAAGCACCCTCCTGAACATCATGGGCCTGCTGGACATGCCTGATAGCGGGTCCGTTATTTATCAAGGCAATACTGTACATGACATCGATGAGCGGAGGCAGGCAGAGATCAGGAATCGTCACTTTGGTTTTGTATTCCAGTCATTCAATCTTCTGCCCCGTCTTTCCGCCTTGGACAACGTGGGCCTACCACTCCTTTATCGCGGTATCGGAAAGGTGGAACGGCGACGGATAGCCTACCCCCTGCTCGAACGGGTTGGTCTGGGTGAGCGGGCTGATCATTTGCCCGATGCGCTATCTGGGGGACAAAAACAGCGGGTCGCAATCGCTCGGGCCCTGATCGGACAACCTAGGCTGGTGCTGGCTGACGAGCCGACCGGTAACCTCGATCCGAAATCAGCGAAAGACATACTGGATTTACTGGGAGAGTTGAACCGGGAAGCGGGTGTCTCTATCGTAATAGTGACCCATGACCCTGCAATCAGTGCGCGATGTCACCGTGAAATCCTGGTGGGACAACAGCATGCAATTGTGCAGAGGGAGGCGCAGTGCCCAAACTGAACCTGCTCAATTTCCAGTTTTTTCTGCGTTCCCCCAGCCTGTTGCAAGCCTTGCTGCATGAAGCACTCGATAACATGCGGAGCGTACGACAGCGCACACTCTTGTCTTTGTTAGGCATCATCATCGGATCAGCCTCGGTCATTGCGTTGCTCAATATCGGGGAAAACACCTCAGATGAGGCGGCCAGACAATTCAAAACAATGGGTACCGACCTGATCATCGTACAGGACGGTTTCGGGATTGGAGTCGAGCGCAAAGCCAATCCCATTGAGCGTCAGGATGCATCAGACCTCAAACAGGAAATTTCTTCTGTTTCCGTTGCTACTCCGATATCAAGCTATTCCGTCAAGGCTGGCTGGAGCGGGAGGTCGTTGGATGGTATCTCCATCGGGGCCACCGAGGATCTTTTGACCGTGGCACGATTGCAACTTGAACGCGGGCGTTTCGTGAGCGATCTTGATGGCTATGACACGGTTGTCGTTGTAGGTAGCGCTATGGCTAACGCATTAGCAGGTGATGGGAAAAGGCTAAATATCGGCGACAAGATTCGGATGGACAACTATCTATATACAGTTGTCGGCATCTTACAGAGCACGCCAAGAAATCCACTGCTGCCTTTTGATATCGACAATGCACTCATCGTTCCCATCAAGGCAAATCGCAGAATGAGCACGGCAACTGGGAACATCTCTAACATTCTCATTCGCGTTGCGGAAGGCCGTGACCCCATCCAGGTGCTAGCGGATGTCTCGAACCATTTCCGGGAAAGAGGCAAAGCAGCCCAGGTCCAAGGTGCCTTGCAACTGATAGAAGGCATGAAGAAACAAGGTCAGTTGTTCACCTGGATGTTGGTGGGGGTTGCCTGTATCTCACTCCTGGTTGGCGGAATCGGGGTCATGAATGCCATGCTGGCCGGCATCTCCGAGCGGAAAAAGGAAATCGGCCTACGCTTGGCAATTGGTGCGGATCGCATGAGCATCATGACGATGATCGTTTGTGAGTCGACCTTGTTATCAGTGAGTGGTGGCGTGATTGGGATCGTTCTAGGGTTGATCATTTCAATCCTGTTCGCCGTGTTGTCGGGGTGGGACTATTCATTGTCCTACCTGTCCATCTTGCTTGGTCTAGGGATGTCCTTGGCGACGGGCTTGTTCTTCGGAATTTATCCCGCATTCAAGGCTTCGGAGATGTCGCCGATTGAGGCTTTACGGTCAGAGTAGCATGTGTCGTTTGGACCGATGAGCGCGGCAACTGTAGATGCCATCGTTTTCCGCCACTACCGCGCTCCGCTTGCTGCCTGGCTCGTTCGGCTTCGCCGATCCGAGACCACGGAGAGATCGGGACAAATCACGATAGATATATCGTGAAAAAGAAAAGAGGCGAAAGCAGCCTGGTCAGGTCGAATGCGATTGCCTGGTCAACTGCGACAAGAACGGGTGGTCTGGTCAACGCGATTCTGCAAAAGCCTTGCGGGCCGGGCAGCAGCGTGAGGCCCAGGCCCGGGATGTCCGCCGTTTCTTCGCGCAGCACCCGGGCGGCGATCAAGGAGGAGAGGGCGAGGTAGCGCCGTTGCTGCCACAGGCGGCCCGCCTCGCCCAGGGCATAGGCGATCCACAGGTCGGCATCCGAGGCGGGGTTGTTGTCGATCACGCCCCAGCTGCCATCGTCCCGTTTGCCCCACAGCCAGGCCGGCAGGCGGGTGGTGAGGTCGCCGTCCGCCAGGTTGTTCTCGGTCCATTTGAGGATCAGGTCGAAGGCGGGGCGGTCGCCGGCTACCAGGGCGAAGAACAGGGCATAGGCCTGGCCTTCGGAGTAGGTTGGCTGGCGTGCTGAGCTCGGGTCCACCACCCGGCCGCCCGCGCTGATGAACTGCTGCTTGAAGGCCTGCCATCCGGGCCAGGCGCAAGGAGCGGCCTGCGGTGTGGCCCTGCCCTTGCCGGCCGGGGTGGCAAGGGCAGGGTTCAGCGCGGTGAGGCAGGCCAGGGCGCCCAACTGCTGCAGGAACCGGCGACGGCCAGCGGGCCGCGGCAGTGGAAATTGCAGCGGAAATCCGGGAAAGCGCCAGCTTATTTCGTCCGCCTTGCGTGGGTCGAAGGGTTTGCCTTGCAAAACCAAGCGCTTCGAGAGGCTCGGCCCGAACGGTTTGGATTGATTCAGCGTTTTCTTAACCATGGTGTCCAAGGCGGCGCTGGGTGATGCGTTTCAGGGTGGCGAAGGCCATCAGGGTCAGGAGCAGGCCCAGGCTGATGCCGGCCAGGGCGAGCAGCAGCGGGTGCCGGTGCAGGTGGAACCAGAGCCAGCTCCACCAGGGGAGCTGGCCGACGTAGTAGGGTTCCTGCACCCGGAAGCTTTCTACCTGCTCGCCGCGCATGAAGGCCAGGTCGCCGCGAATGCGGTCCACCCGGGCGCTGTCATTGAGGGCGACGCCGATCAGGCTCAGGGCCTCGGGCTGGGTGGCGTTGAGCATGACGATGCTGCGGCCGGCCTCGAGGGGGGATTCCAGCCCGGTGATGCTGGCCAGGGCGCCATCGCCGGAGAGGATGGCGTGGCCGGTCACGGGCAGGGGCCGGTTTTCCTGCCAGCCGAACCAGTCATACAGGGCGTTCTGGACCTGGGTCAGGGGGGCGAAGCTGCGCTTGCCCTGCTGCAGCAGGGCGGGCATGTCCAGGCCCCAGGTCTGCAGCAGGGCGTTCTGCTCGCCGCCATGGATGATCAGCAGGTCGCTGTTTGCTGCTTCTTTTAGCCGGCTGGCGGGCAGCAGGCTCAGGCGCAGGCCCGGGCTGCCGGTGTGGGCCGCGAGCTTGCCCAGGGTGGTGAGCATCAGCTGGATTTCCTCGGCCCGGGGGGGCGTCGGGCAGCACCACGGTGGTTTCTGCCAGGTCGGCGTACTTGGTGAAGGGAAAGCCGCTGTTGGCGAACAGGGCCAGGTTGGGCAGGGCGGCGTAATGGTGGAAGTGGCTCAGGTCCAGGGTCGAGTCGGGGTCGATGGCCGCCTGCAGGTCGGTGAGCAGGCTGGTCTGGCACTTGCCCGTGTCGCTCGGGGGCAGCTGGAAGCGGAACTGCAGCTGGTTGTTGCTGCCCACCTGGAAGGCGGGAATGCGCAGAGTGCTCTGGGCCTGGGTGTCTTCATCTTCCAGCAGGGGCAGCACGAGCCGGTCGGCGCTGCCTGATTTGCCGCTGCCGGGCAGGGCAATCGCCTGGATGAACTGCTCGTTGATGCTGACGCTCAGGTGGGCGTCCGGGCTGTTGCGCAGCGGGGTGTAGCGGTAGCGGAGGTCGATGGGGATGCCCTTGCTCTGCCAGGTGAACAGGTCGGGAGGCAGGCGGGCGTTGATGCGCAGGGTGCCCAGTTGCTGTCCCTTGGTCTCCAGTTCGCTGGGAAAACGCACCAGTTCGCCAAAGCGTACCGGGCGGCCGACGGGTAGCCACAGGGGGGCATCGTAGGCGATGCGGCGGCTCGGGTAGTCCAGCTTCTGGACCTGGACCCGGCTGCCGGACAGGGCGGCTTGACCCAGGGCCAGGGCATCGGCGGCCAGCTTCAGTTCGGCTCCGTCGCGGCCCAGGATCAGCAGCAGCTTGGCGCCCTGGGTCCGGGGGTGGTCGATGATGGCAATACCCGGGCCCGTGATCTCGCCCAGCTGGAGGCCAGCCGGAACCTTGCCCGGCGTGGCCAGCACCACCGCGTGGCCCTCGGGCAGGCGGTCCAGATGGACCGGGAAGTGGTTGCCCCGGTAAGCGGCCAGGGTGCCGAACCAGGAGGCCAGGCTGGCGGCGGCGCGCAGGGTTTCCATGTCAGGGCCGGGGGCAAAGACAAAGGGCAGTTGCAGCGGGCGGTCGTCCCGCTCATCGAAGAAGGGCGCCGGCAGGATGGCAAGATCGTTCTGCAGTTCCAGGGGCTGCAGGCTCAGGTCCAGGCTGGAATCGCTGCCGATGTTGGCCCACAGGCTGCTGTGAAAGGGAAATTCGCAGTCTTCCGTGTAGTGGCCGATGAGTTGCAGGCGCAGGCGGTTGTAGTCGGTGAAAAAGCGCGGGTCCAGGGGCAGCTCCACGGTCTGCTTGCTGCCCAGTTTTTCCTTGGGCACCGCGATCACGGCCTGGGCCTCGTCGTTGAGGTAGACCTTGAGATGGGAGAGGTGGGGCAGCAGGGCCGGGGAGAGGGTGTAATGCAGTTTCAGCCGGGCCCCGGTCACCACTTCATCGAGCCGGATGTTGACCGGCAGACTGGCATTGCCGTCGATGCCGCGCAGTTCCACGGCCTGATGGGGGCCCAGATCCTTGAAGCTGAGGTGCTGCTGTCGGGCCAGCGCGGGGCGGCTGTCCTGCGTGAGGGGAGGAACGTCAGCCTCATCAGGTTCGGGGGCTGCATTCAGGTTCGCCGTGTGCAAGGCGAGGAGCTGAAGGCAAAGCAGGCTGCGGAAAAGGTAAGGGCTCACGGGGGCTCTGGCGGAATGTGGCTGGCAATGGGAGGCGATTCTCATGGCGCCCCTTGTCGCGGGTCACGCACAAACACTCTCAATTTCAGGTGAGGGCAAAGGTTCGAGCGCCCTTGTGGCTTTGGGGTGTCCCAGACCCGGCCCGGCAGGCTCATGGCAGGCTCATGGCCGGTGGGCCTCCGGGTGACTCATGCCGCCCAGATCCTGGTAACGGCCATAGGTGTAATGGGCGGCGCAGGCGCCTTCGGAGGACACCATGCAGGAGCCGAGGGGGTTGTCCGGGGTGCACACGCTGCCAAACACCTTGCAGTCCCGCGGTTCCTTGACGCCGCGCAGGATGGCGCCGCACTCGCAGGCCTTGTGGTCGGGAACCGGGGTATAGGGCAGGGGAAAGCGCAGTTCCGCATCGAAGCCGGCGTAGGCGGGGGAAAGCATCAAGGCGCTCGCGGGCAGGGTGCCCAGGCCGCGCCATTCGAATTCGGGCCGGAGCGTGAAGATCCGCGCCACCAAAGCCTGGGCCTTCGGGTTGCCCTGGCGGGTCACGGCCCGGGTGAATTCGTTTTCCACCTCGGCCCGGCCGTCATTGACCTGGCGCACCAGCATCAGGATGGCCTGCAGCATGTCGAGGGGCTCGAAGCCGGCGATCACCACCGGCTTGCCGTAGCGCTCTGGCACGAACTCGTAGGGGGCGCTGCCGATCACGGTCGATACATGGGCAGGGCCGACCATGCCGTCCAGGGCGAGGCCGCCTTGGGGATCGGCTTTCGCTCCCGCTTGCGCGCTAGCGATTTCCGGGGTTTGCGCGGCTGCAGGGGTTTTCTGGGTTTTCTGGATTTGCGCGGCGCCGAGAATGCCGATGATCGCCGCCGGGGTGAGCACATGGCAGCAGAGTACCGAGAAATTGCCGAGCCCCAGGGCTTGCGCCTGGGCGATGGCCACCGCCGTGGGCGGCGTGGTGGTCTCGAAGCCGATGGCAAAGAACACCACCTGCCGCTCCGGATGCCGTTGCGCCAGGGCGAGGGCATCCTGGGTGGAATAGACCATGCGCACGTCGGCGCCCCGGGCCCTGGCCTTCAAAAGCGAGAGGCCATTCGATGCCGGCACCCGCAGGCAGTCGCCGTAGGTGCACAGGGTCACCTCGTATTCCAGCGCCATGCGGATGGCCTGGTCCACCCGGCCGATGGGCAGCACGCAGACCGGGCAGCCGGGGCCGTGGATCAGGCGCACATTGGGCGGCAGCAGAGCCTTCAGCCCGTAGCGGGCAATGGCGTGGGTATGGCCGCCGCAGAATTCCATGAAGCGGTATGGCCGCGCCGGGTCGGCCGCGGCGGCGATGTGTCGGGCGAGGTTGCGGGCCAGTTCCCCGTCGCGGAATTCGTCGATGTATTTCATGAAAGCGTTTCAGCGTGAAGGTGCCAAGGGGCAAAGGTGCAAAGATGCAAAGGTGCCAAGGTGCCAAGGTGCCAAGGTGCCAAGAAAAGCACAACGGGGCGGGTCTTGGCGCCGCATCCCGGCATGCCTTCGCGCCTTTGCGAGGGGTATGGGTTTTTTACTGCCCGGCGGTTTTTCACCCGGTGCTGGCGGCCAGTTCGGCGAACAGGGCCAGGGTCTTCTCCGCCTCGTCCGGGTCCAGTTTGTTGAGGGCGTAGCCGACGTGCACGATCACATAGTCGCCGACGGCCACGTCCTGCACCAGGGCGAGGGAAATTTCCTTTCGGACGCCGGAGAGGTCGACGACGGCCGTATCGGCATCCTTGAGTTCGACCACGCGGGCTGGTATGGCTAGGCACATGGGGGTGTCTCCGTGTTGGGTGGGGTTGGGCGCCGTTGTCTGGCGATCCAGGCCTGGCCCAGGGCCAGCCCGCCGTCGCCGGGGGGCGCCCGGCGGGGTAGCAG
>NZ_JBASOH010000119.1:0-53667 GCF_049658005.1 Azovibrio sp.
GGCCCGCGACGCGCGCGACAGCCAGCGGCCGGTCGCCCCCCTGCGCCAGGCGCCCGACGCCGTCTTGCTTGATACCGATCATCTGGGGATTGAAGCGGCGGTGCAACAGGTGCTTGACGGATACGCCGCGGCCGTCCCGTAATCCATCATTGCCGCTGCGAATTGACAGTCTCATGGCTGACAGGGAGAATCGGCAGGCTCTGGAGTTTGATGCCAATTGCCCACAGGAGTCGTATATGTCGAAGGCAGAGGGAAGTAACGACGCGGTCCATCCGATGTTTCAGCAATTTTTTCAGGCCGGTCAATCCATGGCCCAGGGCTTCATGGCCTTTCTCAACCAGATGCCCCGGGATGGCGGCTTCACGCCCCCAGCGGTGCAGCTCCCACCGCAGGCAGAGGCGCTGAAATCCCTGCAGCAGGAATTCATGGCCCAGCAGGCAAAGCTCTGGCAGGCCATGCTGGCCCGCAGCCAGGGGGGACAACCCGAATTCCAGGTGGCGCCCGAAGCCGGCGACCGCCGTTTCTCGGCCCCCGAGTGGTCCGAAAGCCCCATTTACGATTACATCCGCCAGAGCTATCTGCTCAACGCCCGCTACCTGAAGGAACTGGTGGAAAAGGTGCCGCTGGAAGATGAGCGGGCCCGGGAAAAGCTGCGCTTTGCCGCCCGTCAGTACGTGGATGCACTGGCCCCCTCCAACTTTGCCGCCACCAACCCTGAATTCGTCAGGCTGGCGGTGGAAACCAAGGGCAAGAGCATCACCGACGGCATCAACAACCTGCTCGCCGACCTGGAAAAAGGCCGTATTTCCATGACCGACGAATCGGTCTTCGAGGTCGGCAAGAACATCGCCACCACCCAGGGCGCGGTGATCTTTGAAAACGAGCTGATGCAGCTGATCCAGTACGAGCCCCTGACCGCCAAGGTGGCCAAGCGCCCCTTGCTGGTGGTGCCGCCCTGCATCAACAAGTTCTACATCATGGACCTGCAACCGGAAAATTCCCTGATCCGCTTCATGGTGGAGCAGGGCCATACGGTGTTCCTGGTGTCCTGGTGCAATCCCGGCGCCGAGCAGGGCCACCTGGGCTGGGACGACTATCTGGAGCAAGGTCCCATTACCGCCATCCGGGTGGTGCAGGACATCAGCCGCCAGAAGGAAATCAACACCCTGGGTTTTTGCGTCGGCGGTACGCTGCTGGCTTCGGCCCTGGCCGTGCTGGCCGCCCGGGGCGAACAGCCAGCCGCTTCGCTGACGCTGCTCACCACCTTGCTCGACTATTCCGATACCGGCGAGATCGGTCTGTTCATCGACGAGCAGTTCCTGGCCGCCCGGGAGGCCGCCATCGGCAAGGGCGGCCTGCTCCAGGCCCGGGAACTGCAGAATACCTTCTCGGCCTTGCGGCCCAACGACCTGATCTGGAATTACGTCGCCAACAACTATCTCAAGGGCCAGAAGCCCCAGGCTTTCGATCTGCTCTACTGGAATTCCGATTCCACCAACCTGCCCGGGCCCTTTGCCTGCTGGTACATGCGCAACCTCTACCACGACAACAGCCTGCGCATTCCGGGCAAGCTGGAAATGTGCGGCGTCAAGGTCGACCTGAGCAAGCTGGAAATGCCCACCTACCTGTTTGCCGCCCGGGAAGATCACATCGTTCCCTGGCATTCTGCTTATCAGAGCACCCGTTTGCTCTCGGGCCGGACCCGTTTCGTACTGGGGGCTTCCGGCCACATTGCCGGGGTCATCAATCCGGCATCCAAGAACAGGCGCAGCTACTGGATTCATGACGAAGTGAAAATGGATTCCGAGTCCTGGCTGGGCGCCGCCCAGGAACAGAAGGGCAGCTGGTGGAACGACTGGGCGCTGTGGATCAAGGAACATGGGGCGGGAGAAAAGGCGGCGCCCAAGAAACCGGGCAATGCCAGATACAAGGCCATCGAGGCCGCACCCGGACGTTATGTAAAGGAAAGAGTGGTTTGATTCCAGCTTGAGTCCAGATTGAGTCCAGCTTTTGAGTCCAGCTTGAGTCTAGATTGAATCGAGATTGAATCCAGCTTGAATCGAGTGAGGCGGTTTCTTTTGCGTGTCATCCTCAGGTGAGACAATATTTTGATGAGGCGGCCTTTGTCACGAATGCCAATGCACGGGCGCCAGTATTTCCATGAACGGAGGCTGGCACAGTTCTGAAGCAGAACGGTGCCTTCTCTGTTAGTTTGTCGTTGCAGTAACTCAATCAACAAAGGAAGGAAAGTCTATGACCCAACGTGTAGCTCTCGTAACTGGTGCAATGGGTGGTCTCGGTACCGCCATTTGTCAGGAACTGGCCAAGGCTGGCCACAAGGTGGTTGCTGCCTATCATCCTCAATTTGATAACAAGGATGAGTGGCTGAAGGAAATGGAAGCTGCCGGCTTCAAGGATTTCATTCCCGTGGCAGGCGACGTCGCCGATCTGGCCTCCGTCCAGGCCATGGTGGCCGAGGCCGAAGCCAAGGCCGGCCCCATCGACATCCTGGTCAACAACGCCGGCATCACCCGCGACAAGATGTTCGCCAAGATGGAAAAGGAACAGTGGGATGCCGTCATCTCCACCAACCTGACCAGCCTGTTCAACGTCACCAAGCAAGTTTCCGCCAAGATGGCCGAGCGTGGCTGGGGCCGCATCATCAACATCTCCTCCGTCAATGGGGTCAAGGGTCAGGCCGGTCAGACCAACTACTCGGCCGCCAAGGCCGGCGTCATCGGTTTCACCAAGGCCCTGGCGCAGGAACTGGCCGCCAAGGGCGTGACCGTCAATGCCATTGCCCCCGGCTATGTGGCGACCAAGATGGTCATGGCCATCAAGCCTGAAATCCTGCAAACCATCATTGATTCCGTGCCCATGAAGCGCCTGGCCAAGCCCGAGGAAATCGGTTTTGCCTGTGCCTTCCTGTCTTCCGACCTGTCCGGCTTCACCACCGGCGCCACCCTGAACATCAACGGCGGCCTGTACTACCAGTAAGCCTGTTGCCTCGCAAGGTGATGGCGGGCTCTCCGGGGCCCGCTTTTTTCATTTATAATGCTGCGCTGCACACAAAAACCCTCCAGGAATATTCCATGATAGAACCGGTCCGGCTGATCAAGAAGTATCCCAATCGCCGCCTCTATGACACCAAGACCAGCGCCTACATCACCCTTGCCGACATCAAGGAACTGGTACTGAAGTTCGAGAATTTCAAAGTGCTGGATGCCAAGACTCAGGAAGACCTGACCCGCAGCATCCTGTTGCAGATCATCCAGGAAGAGGAAACCGGCGGCGTGCCCATTTTCTCCACCGAACTGCTGGGCCAGATGATCCGTTTCTACGGCAATGCCATGCAGGGCATGCTGGGCAAGTACCTGGAAAACAACATCAAGATTTTCGTGGAGTTCCAGCAGAAGCTGCAGGATCAACCCCGTTCCCTGTATGGCGAGAACCCCCAGATGCAGACCGATTTCTGGGCCCAGTTCCTCAATTTCCAGCAGCCGGCCATGCAAAGCATGATGTCCGCCTACATGGACCAGAGCAAGAAGATGTTCCAGCAGATGCAGGACCAGATCCAGAGCCAGACCCGCAACATATTCACTGGCGTTCCCCCCCACCCTCCTGCCGGAGACGACAAGCCGTAAGACCGGCCCGGCTCGGTTCGGCAGCGCCGCGGCCCGTAAAAAGCCCATCCCCTCGCGGGAATGGGCGGCAGGGGTAAGGCGGGGAAAGACTAGACGCCGACCGGGCCGCCGTCGTTACGGGTAATCACCAGCGTGGTGGAGCGGGGCCGGGCCGTGCCGCCATCCGGGTAGTGGCTCTCGTAATGGGCCGGAGTAGCGATGTCGGCGGCGGCAGTGTTTTCACCCGGGTGCTGGATGTTCACGAACAGGGCCTTGCCGTCCGGCGTTTCGGTGATGCCGGTGAGCTCGCAGCCCTTGGGGCCGACCAGGAAGCGCTTTAGCTGGTCGCCGGGCGCCTTGCCGACGTAGGTGCTGACGTTCTGATCCGCGTCGCCATGGGCGGGGACCCCCTTGCTGGTCACCGTGACGGCGCCGCCATCGCCGACCGTGCCGGGGAGGGCGGCCAGGAGCATGCAGTTACTCACGTCCGTGTAGGCGCCATCGTCGGTCTGCAGCCACATCAGGCCCGGAGTCTTGCGACTGAACCAGAGTCCGTCAGGGCTGGAGAAGTCGTTGTCGTCGGTCAGGTCGGAGAGGTTGATGTGGGCCTGGTAGAAGGCTTCGTCATAGTTCACGTTGGCGGCATCGGCCTTGGCCTGGGCCCCGAACAGGTACACGTCCCAGACGAAGCTCAGGGCGGTGGGGTCGCTGCCGTTTTCGCGCCAGCGCACGATGTGGCCATTGACGTTGCCCTTGCTGGGCGCCTTGCCGCCCTTGCTGTCCTGGTAATAGCGGGGGTTGGCCGCGTCCAGGCCCTTGCCGGCGGAGCCGCGGCTGGCGTTGTTGGTCAGGGTCACATAGACATCGCCATTGACCGGGTGGATGCCGGCCCATTCGGGACGATCCATCTTGGTGGCGCCCAGGGCGTCGGCCGCCAGGCGGCAGTGGATCAGCACATCGGCCTGGTCGCTGAAGCGGTAGGTGGCGTAGCCGGCGATGGCGGCCTCGGTGATGTCCAGCTTCAGCCAGTTGCCGCTGCCGTCGGCGTTGAAGCGGGCCACATAGAGGCTGCCGTGATCCAGGTACTTGTCCCCGGCAGCCAGGCCCTTGCTGGTGTCGGCCGGGTCCCAGTTGGCGGCGGAGACATACTTGTAGATGTACTCGTTCTGGGCATCGTCGCCCATGTAGAACACCAGGGGCTTACCGGCGGTGACCTTGGCACAGTTGCAGCTCTCGTGGCCCATGCGCCCCAGGGCGGTGCGCTTACGCGGTGCTGCGGAGGGATTGAAGGGATCCACCTCGACCACCCAGCCGAAGGTGTTGGGGATGTTGCGGTAGTCCAGGTTGGCGCTGGCATGGGTGACGCTGGCATTCCAGCGCTCATGGAGGTCGCCGGCGGGAGTGGCGTTGGCCCAGCCGTAGCTGCCGTTGCTGCTGGTGATGCCGTAACGCTGCATGGCCAGCTGTTCCTGGGCGGTGTGGGTGGCAACGCCGCTCTTGAAATAGCCGGCCCAGTTTTCCTCGCAGCTCAGGTAGGTGCCCCAGGGGGTGTCGCCGTTGGCGCAGTTGTTGAGCGTGCCCCGGGTCTGGGTGCCGTCGGGGGAGTAGGCGGTGACCATCTGGGCATGGCCGCGGGCGGGACCATGGAGGCCACAGGGCGTGGCGGCCGTGATGCGGCGGTTGAAGCTGGAGGCGGTATGCAGTGCGAACGCCCCGGATTGCTTCTGGATTTCGATGACGGACACCCCGTGGGCATGGACTTCCTTGTCCACCTCGGCGGCAACCCGGGCGCTGACGTTGTAGGCGGCCACTTCGGCCGGGGTGTGCAGGAAGATGCGGGTGATGTTCTCGTGGTTGATGCAGAGGATGCCGCGCTCGGAATTGCCCGCATCCCAGCCCTTGCCGGCGCGGTCGAGACCGAAGTAGCTCATGCCGTCATTGTGGTCGCCGCAGCGGTACTGGAAGCTGGCGGCTGTATCGGTGCCGTCGTTGGCGTAGGCGGGCGTGCTGGAGTTGATGGGGTCGCCCAGGCGGTAGAGGGGCGTGGCGGTATAGCCGGCGGGAACCACGACCCTGTCGGCCAGGCTCTTGGCGACGGGATTGAAGCGCAAGGTGAACGGCGGGGGCGGGTCGGGGCGGTCGGCATCCTTGCCGCGGGCGAGGCCAGGGACGAAGAAGGCGGTGCTCAAGAGGCCGAGGCTGCCCTTGAGCAGGCTGCGGCGGCTCATGCGGGCTTCCAGGATGTCGGCAAAGCTGGGGCCGGCGCTAAAGTTGTGGCCGGTATCGTCAGCGCTCTGGAACTCGCGCTTGGTCATGGGGAGTTTGTCGTGCACGCAGAGCTCCTTTGCTCGGTAAAACCTCGGAATCTAGAGCGTCTCGGTTACGCTTTCATGTTGCCAGGAGGGCGGGGATCGAAGTGGAGCCGTCGGGCCGGAGCCGTCGGGCTGAACCCGTCGGGCCGGATCTGTCCCGATGGCGATATTTTTCGCGCCGTCGTTGCGCCGCCGTGATGCCTCGGGATTTCCCTCTGCCATGCGGGCCCGGAAAAGGGGCGTGACTGGGCGCGGCAAGGAGGAGGCGCCGCCTCGAAGGCGGCGGCGGCGTGTCCTGGGGGCGGCAGGCGGTATACTCCCGGCTCGTTCATTTGCTTTTTTTGCCATGTCTCAATCCAAACGTGTAGGGATGGTCTCCCTGGGCTGCCCGAAAGCTTCTTCCGACGCGGAGCAGATTCTCACCCGTCTCAGGGCCGAGGGCTACCTGATCGCTCCTTCCTACGAGGATGCCGACCTGGTGGTGGTCAACACCTGCGGCTTCATCGATGCGGCCGTGGCCGAATCCCTCGATGCCATCGGCGAGGCCCTGGCCGAAAACGGCAAGGTGATCGTCACCGGCTGCCTGGGCGCCCGGGAAAATGTGGTGCTGGAGGCCCATCCCCAGGTGCTGGCGGTGACCGGCCCGCATGCCACCGAGGCGGTGATGGCAGCCGTGCACCAGCATCTGCCGCCCCGCCACGATCCCTTCACCTCCCTGGTGCCGCCCCAGGGCATCCGCCTCACGCCGGACCACTTCGCCTATCTGAAGATTTCCGAAGGCTGTAATCACGACTGCACCTTCTGCATCATTCCCTCCCTGCGCGGCCCCCTGGTGTCCCGCCCGGTGGGGGATGTGCTGGAGGAGGCCAGGAAGCTGGCCGAGGCCGGGGTCAAGGAATTGCTGCTGATCTCCCAGGATACCAGCGCCTATGGCGTCGATCTCAAGTACCGCACCGGCTTTTGGGGCGGCAGGCCCGTCAAGACCCGCCTGAAGGAACTCTGCGAAGCCCTGGCGACTTTGGGCATCTGGGTGCGGCTCCATTACGTCTATCCCTATCCTGCCGTGGATGAGCTGATTCCCCTGATGGCCGAAGGCAAGCTGCTGCCTTATCTCGATGTCCCCTTCCAGCATGCCAGCCCGCGCATCCTCAAGGCCATGAAGCGGCCGGCGGCGACCGAGAACACCCTGGCGCGCCTTCGCCGCTGGCGCGAGATCTGCCCGGACATCACCATCCGCTCGACCTTCATCACCGGTTTTCCCGGCGAGACCGAAGCAGAGTTCCAGGAACTCCTCGATTTCCTCGTGGAAGCCCAGCTGGACCGGGTCGGCGCCTTTGCCTACTCGCCGGTGGCGGGGGCCGCCGCCAATGAAATTCCCGGCCTGCCCGCCGAGGAAGTCCGGGAAGACCGCCGCCGCCGCCTGATGGAATTGCAGGAGGACATCAGCGCCGACAAACTTGCCGCGAAGATCGGCCGGGAAATGACGGTGCTGGTCGATGCACGGGACGAAGAGGGCGTCATGGCGCGCACGCCGGGCGATGCGCCCGAGATCGACGGCCTCGTGTATGTGGATGGCTTTTTTGATGCCGAACCCGGCGATTTCATCGAGGTCCGGATCGTGGATGCGGATGAGCATGACCTCTACGCCGAAGCCCTCTGAGACTTCCCGCTTCCTGGAGCGGCTCGCCGCCATCGTCGGCCCCGGACATCTTTGCACCGACCCGGCCGATCTCGACCCCTGGCTCACCGACTGGCGCGGCCGCTACAAGGGCCGCGCCCTGGGCCTCGCCAGGCCCGGCAGCACGGCGGAAGTCCAGGCCCTGGTCCGGGCCTGTGGCGCAGCAGGAGTGCCGATGGTGCCCCAGGGCGGCAACACCGGCCTGTGCGGCGGCGCCACCCCCGATACTTCCGGCCGCGCCCTGCTCATCCAGCTCGGGCGGCTGAACCGCATCCGCAGCCTGGATGCCGGCAATCACTCCCTGATCGCCGAAGCCGGCTGCACCCTGGCCCAGGTCCAGGAGGCGGCGCAGCAGGCGGGCTTGTTGTTTCCGCTTTCCCTGGCTTCGGAAGGTAGCTGCCAGATCGGCGGCAACCTCTCCACCAATGCGGGCGGGGTGCAGGTGTTGCGCTACGGCACTACCCGGGAGCTCGTCCTGGGTATCGAGGCGGTGCTGCCCAATGGCGAGTGCTGGGAGGGCCTCCAGGCCCTGAGAAAGAACAATACCGGCTATGACCTCCGGCAGCTCCTCATCGGCGCCGAAGGCACCCTGGGCATCATCACGGCCGCCGTGCTAAGACTCTTTCCCCCGCCCAGCATCCGGGTCACCGGCTGGCTGGGCGTGGCCTCCCCGGCCGCCGCCGTCACGCTGTTGAACCGCTTTCAGCAGCGTTTCGATGCCCATCTGACGGCCTTCGAGCTGGTCTGCCCGCTCTCCCTCGCCCTGGTGCGGCGCCACATCGGCGGCATTCCTAAGCTCCCCGATGCTCCCTGGCATGTGCTCTGCGAGCTGGGGGAGAGCGATCCAGCCGCCGATCTGCAAGCCAGGGTGGAAGCCTTTCTGGCGGCAGGCTGCGAGGCGGGCGAGCTGACCGGCGCCGTGCTTGCCCAGTCGGACAGCCAGCGCCAGGGGCTCTGGCGCATCCGGGAAACTATTTCCGAGGCCCAGAAGCAACAAGGCCCCAGCATCAAGCACGACCTCGCCCTACCCATCTCCGCCATCGCCGCCTTCCTGGAGCAGGTCGCCCAGCCGCTGCAGCAGGCGTTTCCCGGCATACGCCATGTAGCCTTCGGGCATCTGGGGGATGGCAACCTGCACTTCAACCTGTCGATGGCCGATGCCGCCGCCAACCGCGCCCTGCTCGAACGCCAGGCCGAAGCCAACCGCATCGTCCATGACCTCGTGCATGCACTGGGCGGCAGCATTTCCGCCGAACATGGCCTGGGGCAGTTGAAGCGGGAGGAGATCCGGCGCTACAAGTCCGCCGTGGAGATGGCGGCCATGCAGGCCATCAAGAACGCCCTCGACCCGGCGGGCCTCATGAATCCGGGCAAGGTCCTGTAACGGCTTGCAGAGCCCTTGCGGCCTTTTTCAACATCTTGATGATCGTGTCGCTGTAGAGTGCCACCAAGGGATCATGGGGCATCAGCCGGATCGGCTCGACAAGCGCTTGGGCCACGAGGATGCGGTCAAACGGGTCTTGCTGGTGCGCAGCGAGTTCTTCAACGGCGAGCGCATGTTCGGTCTCGATTGCCAGGAAACGATCGCCGGATTCGCCAAAATAGCGCACGGCATCCTGGCTAGAGACGGGCATGTTCCCCCGGCCAAGGGCGTACTTGATGGCAATCTCCCACACGCTTGCGGCGCTAATCCAGACGGTCGTCTTCGGAGACAGAATCCGTTCCCGTGTACGGCAGCTTCGGGCTGTCCGTGATCGCCCATAGGGCAACATGGGTGTCCAGCAACAGGTTCAAGCTTGCTCCCCACCCATGAAGAAGCGTGCCACTTCCTCGTCATGGGCGTCGATGGTGTCCAGCACCTCGAACTTCCCCTTGGCGACACCGCTACGCTGAGCTGTCGGCACCGTATCCATCGGAACCAGTCTGGCTGCCGGGCGCCCATTGCGGGCAATGACGATTTCGCGCTCCTGGCCCTGCTCGATAGCGTCCACCAAACGGGACAGCGAGGACTTGGCTTGCAACATATTGACGGCTTGCATGGCATGCTCCAAAAACAATGCGCTCAGTCTAGTCTAGCCAAGCACTGAAGATCAGCGCGTGAAAACCAGCGCGTGAAAACCAGCGCGGATCATGCGATTGCTTTCATCAGGCTCCCATGCGCCCCTTTCAGCTGCGCTGCAAACCCTGCAAGAAGATTTTCACGACAAGGATCACTCGCCATCCGCCCGACACCTTTGACGCTATCCTCATAGCAAAAAATTAAGCCAAACCACATTTTCCGGTCATTGTCCTGTCATTCCCGTTACTGATAATCTGCCTTCGGACCCGGTGGATTTGTTGTGGGTCAAAACTAGGAGGTCCCATGAAAAGCTACGACACGGAGCCGCAGAACGGAACTCTTGCCAACCGCCCTGATGCCCTGGAAATGGGCTTGATCGGAATCATCGAAGTCCCTGCCAAGGAAGTCGAATTCGTGGAGCGGGCCTACCGTTCCAGCATCTTCTGGCTGATTGGTATGGGAGTCGGCTGCCTGGGGCTCGTCGGTTTCGGCTTCCTGGCCTGAAACCCGGGCTGGGAGCCGGGGCTGTCCCTGTCAGTGCAGGGGCTTCTTGGCAAACAGGGCGGCTATCTCTTCGGGCGTGAAGTGGTACTCCCGGTTGCAGATGTCGTCCTTCACCAGGATTTCCCCATGCTCGGCCAGGATGGCCTCGGCTTCCTCGCGGCCCAGGGCAAGCAGCATGTTTTCCACCTTTTCCCGATCCTCCGGGCAGTGGTGGGTGACCGGACGGGGATCATAGAGCCGCACTCCCTTGCTGCCGTCCTGTTCGCCCTGGAGGATTTCCTCGTGAAACAGACGGCTCAGCAGAGTGGCTGCGTCCAGTTCCAGCAGTTCATCCTGTTTCATCGTGGCGGCCAGGTGGCTGATCCGCGTCCAGCCGTCTGGGTCGAGGGCATCGGCACCGGGCATTTTCTGCAGAAAGAGGCAGCAGGCAGCCTGGCCGCTGGCGGCCAGGAACAGGCGGGCGGGCAGCTGTTCGGACTGCTCCAGGTAGTGTTCGAAGATGCTGGCGATGGAATCCCCTACCAAAGGCACGAAGCTCTGGTAGGGATGCCGGGCCGTGGGGAAATCGAGGTTGAGCATCAGCTGGCCGCCCTTGTCGGCACCCAGCAGCTGCGGTACCGGGGCCGGGGTCAGACCCGGCGCGGCCCGGGCCATGCCGCGCAGGCGCAGCTGTTCGTCGCAGTCCATGATCAGCAGGGAAATGGGGCCTTCGCCGCGCAGCTGGAAGGTGAGCCGGCCCGGCTGCTTCAGCTGGGCGGCGATGAGCACGGTGACGGCGGCCATCTCGCCCAGCAGCCGGGCTTCCACGGGGCCGTAGCCCCGGCCCTTTTGCAGACTCTGCCAGCAGGGGCCGAGGTGCACCAGGGCGCCGCGGATATCGAGGCCCTCGAACAGGAAACGGGTGACGGAATCCGGGCTCACGGCAGCTCCCTGGCGTATTGTTCCGGGTCGAAACCCACGAGCAGGGTCTTGCCCGTATCGAGCACCGGGCGTTTGATCAGGGCCGGATAGCGGGCCATCAGGGCCTGGGCCTTGGCGGCGTCCACGTCGGCCCGCTCCGCCTCCGTGAGCTTCTTCCACATCAGGCCCCGGGTGTTGAGCAGGATCTTCCAGTCGCTCCTTGCCATCCAGTCGGGCAGCTGGCTTGCGGCCACGCCGGGCTTCTTGTAGTCGATGAATTCGTAGGCGATGCCCTGTTCGTCCAGCCAGCGCATGGCCTTCTTCATGGTGTCGCAGTTCTTGATGCCGTAAATCTTCAACATGGGAACTCCAGAATGCGTTGCGGCCCGCTCCGGGGGCGCTTGGGGGCAAATGATAGCAGGGCGGGCCAGCCCCTGGCAGCCTGGGCGGCGCTTACAGGAAGCGCATCAGGAATTTACGGCTCTGGCGATCCAGGGCCTGGCGGTCGCGGATCAGGTACTGGAGACCGTGGTGGTCGGCGATGATCAGGGCGCTTCCCCCCAGGCGGCGGATGTCTTCTTCACCTTTCAACACCAGCCGGGTGGGGCCCCGGTCGGTGTCCACTTCCCAGGTGCTGGGCGTGGCGAAGCTGCTGACGTGGCGGATGGCGCGGATTTCCGGCATGAATTCCCGCTGTTCCAGTTCTTCTTGCAGGAGCCGGGCCATGGTTTCCGGCAGTGCCGCCAGGGTGTCGATCCAGAGTAGTTCGTGGCCTTCCGGGCTCATCAGGGCCAGGCCCTGGTCGGGGGCGGTGATGGCGAAGGCGCGCACGGGCACCACGCCCGTGTGGCGCTGGCCAGCCGCGTCGGTGAACACCAGCTGGCCGAAGGCGTTGCGTTCCAGTTGCAGGGTCTTCATGGTGGGGGGTCCTCAGGCTTCGGCGGGCGCCGGGTCCGATACTGCGCCCAGCACTTCGTCCAGCTGCTTGGTCTGGGCCTGGTAGAGGCGGTAATAGTGGTCTTTGCGCGCCATCAGTTCGTCGTGATTGCCGATCTCCACGATCTGGCCCCGGTCCATGACCACCAGCCGGTCGGCCTTTCTCAGGGTGGAGAGGCGGTGGGCGATGGCGATGGTGGTGCGGCCCTGGATCAGGTTGTCCAGGGCGGCCTGGATTTCCAGTTCGGTTTCCGTATCCACGGCGGAGGTGGCCTCGTCCATGATCAGGATCTTCGGGTCGATCAGCAGGGCCCGGGCAATCGAGATGCGCTGGCGCTCGCCGCCGGAGAGGGCCTGGCCCCGTTCGCCCACCAGCGAGTCGTAGCCGTGCGGCAGGCGCAGGATGAATTCGTGGGCGTGGGCGGCCCGGGCGGCGGCGACGATTTCTTCCCGGCTGGCGTCGGGGCGGCCATAGGCGATGTTCTCGGCGATGGTGCCAAAGAACAAGAAGGGCTCTTGCAGCACGAGACCGATGTGCTTCCTGTACTCGGCCACGGGCAGGCTGCGGATGTCCACCCCGTCGATACGGATGCTTCCCTCGGTCACGTCATGGAAGCGGCAGATCAGGTTCACCAGGGTGCTCTTGCCGGAACCCGAATGGCCCACCAGGCCGATCATCTCGCCGGGGCGGATGTCCAGGTCCACGCCGCGCAGCACGGTGCGGCTGCCGTAGCGAAAGCCCACCCGCTCGATGCTGATATGGCCTTCGACCCGCTCCAGGTGCTGGGGCCGGGTGGGTTCGGGGACGCTGGAGACATGGTCGAGAATGTCGAAGATGCGCTTTGCGGCGGAGGCGGCCTTCTGGGTCACCGAGACGATGCGGCTCATGGAATCGAGCCGGGTATAGAAGCGGCCGATGTAGGCGAGGAAGGCGGCCAGCACGCCGACGGTGATTTGATCGTGGGCCACCAGCCAGATGCCAAAGCCCCAGACGATCAAAAGCCCGACTTCGGTCAGCAGGGTGACGGTGGGGGTAAACAGGGACCAGATGAAATTGACCCGGTCATTGACCGTCAGGTTGCGCCGGTTGGCTTCCCGGAAGCGGGCGACCTCGCGCTTTTCCTGGGCAAAGGCCTTGACCACCCGGATGCCGGGGATGGTATCGGCCAGCACGCTCGTGACCTCGGCCCAGACCCGGTCGGCCTGCTCGAAGCCGTGCCGCAGCTTGTCGCGCACGAAGTGGATCATCCAGGCGATGAAGGGCAGGGGCAACAGCGTCACCACGGCCAGCCAGGGGTTGATGGAGATCAGGATGGCCGCGGTCATGGCGATCATCAGCACGTCGGTGGCGAAATCGAGCAGGTGCAGCGACAAGAAGACGCAGATCCGGTCCGACTCGCTGCCGATCCGGGTCATCAGGTCGCCGGTGCGCTTGCCGCCGAAGTATTCGAGGGAGAGGCCCTGCAGGTGTTCGTAGGTGGTGGTGCGCAGGTCGGCGCCGATGCGTTCCGAAACCAGGGCCAGGATGTAGGTCTTGGCCCAGCCCAGGGCCCAGGCCATGAGTGCGGCTAGCAGGAGTCCGCCCAGGTAGAGGGTCACCTTGTCCTGGTCGATGGGCTGGCCGTTCTGGTAGGGAATCAGCACCTCGTCCATGAGCGGCATGGTCAGGTAGGGGGGCACCAGGGTAAAGGCGGTGGCCGCCAGCGTCAGCAGGAAACCGGCCAGGAGCCGCCCCTGATAGGGTTTGGCAAAGCGCCAGAGGCGCAGCAGGGTCCAGGTGGAGGGGGGCTGCAGCAGGGCCTTGGCGCAGGTCGGGCACTCTTCCTGGCCGGGCACCATGGGGTTGTGGCAATGTTCGCAGAGAATTTCTTCCGGCGCCTCGGGAGCCTGGCCGGTCGTCAGTTCGTGGATGCGGGCGGCGAAGGCATCCATCAGCCGCCGGGCCTGCATGTCCTGCCCCAGGGTGTAATGCCAGAAGGCCAGCCGGCCATGGGCATCCATGAGTTCCAGGGTCACCACCCCGGCATGGTCCCGGCGCCGCAGGGCGAGGCCGGGCTGGCAGGTCCATTCCCGGATCGGGCCGGTGCCGCATTGGCTCAGCAGCCGCCGGGCGCTGAGCAGCAGCAGGCCGGGGGTGAAATGCAGGTTTTCATCGAGGTCGAGGGTCATGCTGGCCAGAACGCTTTCTTCCGGACTCAGCAGGGATTCGAGACGCTTGCGCAGATCGTCAAAGGGCATGGGTTGCATCAGCAAGGGAGGGCGGCAGGGCGCCCTGGGGGGAAACCGGGGGCGGCATTATCCGTAAAATGCCGGATGCCAGGGTTAACTGGCGATGGGGCCCCAGGTTGACCAGGGCCCGGGGTTTATTTGCCGGGCCGGGGCTCAGAAGGGTTCCGGCTGGTGCAGGGCATAGCCCTGGGCGTAGTCCACGCCCAGTTTGCGCAGGATGGGCAGGAGTTCCGGCACGGCCACGTATTCGGCCACGGTTTTCAGCCGATGGGCGCGGGCCAGGCCGACGATGGCTTCCACCGTGGCCCGGTCGATGGGGTCCTGCAGCAGATTGTGCACGAACTGGCCGTCGATCTTCAGGTAATCCACATGGAAGCGCTTCAGGTAGCCGAAGGAGGACAGGCCGCTGCCGAAGTCGTCCAGGGCCATGGTGGCGCCCATGCGGTGGGCATCGTCGATGAGGGCCAGGGCGCCGGCCAGATTGCCGATGGCCTGGCTTTCGGTGATCTCGAAGCAGATCAGGCGGGGGTCGATGCGGTAATGGGTGATGCGCTCGGCGATGAAGTGGCGCAGTTCCTCCTCGGCCAGGCTGCCGCCGGAAAGGTTGATGTTGAGATGGTGAAAGGGTAAATCTCCCGCATCGAGCCGGGCCCGGATGCGGGCCAGGGCATGGTCGATGACCCAGCGGTCGATGAAGGGCATCAGATTGTAGCGTTCGGCGGCCGGGATGAATTCGCCGGGAGGCACGATGTGATCATCCTGGCCGCGCATGCGGATCAGGATTTCGGCGTGATCGGCGCTGCGGCCATCCAGGCTGCTGATACGCTGATGGTAGAGCACGAAGCGATCTTCCTGCAGGGCGGCGGTGATGCCGGTCAGGGATATGAGTTCCTGCTGGCGCTGGCGGAAATAGTCATCGCCCGGCGCATAGACTTCCACCCGGTTGCGGCCATGCTCCTTGGCGGCATAGCAGGCGGTATCGGCGGCAATCAGCAGGCTGGTCACCGTGTTGATCTGGGGCGAGGCCTGAACGAGGCCGATGCTGGCGCCTAGCTGGAAAGACTTGTCTTCCCAGATGAAGGGCAGGGTGCGGATCTCCTCGGTCATCCGCTGGGCGCTCTGGCGGGCCTCTTCCTGGGTCTGGTTGAGGAGGACGAGGCCGAACTCGTCGCCCCCCAGGCGGGCCACGAAATCGGCGTCGAAGCGCTCGCTCATGACCTGGGCCAGGTTCTGCAGCAGGCGGTCCCCGGCGGCGTGGCCGCAGCTATCGTTGACGGCCTTGAACTGGTCCAGGTCGAGATAGAGCACATACAGGGGCTGGTTGCGGCACAGGCGCAGGGCTTCCTCGAGATAGGCCTCGAAGGCGCGGCGGTTGTGCAGCCCGGTGAGGGGGTCGTGGCCGGCCTGGTGGGCCAGTTCCTCCACCCGGGTTTCCACGGCGCTGGTCATGGCGTTGAAACTGCGGGCCAGAAGGCCGATTTCATCCTGGGTGGGGATGTCCACATGCACCTGGTAGTCGCCTTCGGCAACCCGGCTCGCCGCTTCGGCCAGGGTGCGCAGGTGGCGGGTCAGCCACAGGCTGCTGACAAGGAGCATGAGGGCCGTGAGCAGGATGCCCGCCAGGGCCACGCTCAGGCCCTGCCAGATCTGGCGGCTGCGGGCGGCGGCAATGAATTCGGTCGAAAGGCCGAGCTGCACTTTGCCATAGGTCTGGCCGAGGTAGCTGACCGGAAAGCGCACGTGCAGGGTCTGCCCCCAGGGGACGCTGGCCTGGGGCTCCGGCAGGGTCTGGCCGGCAGCGATGCCGGAGGCGGCGAGGATCCGGCCCTGGAGGTCGCTCACCGCGATGTAATGCAGTTCGTCGGTCTGGCGCCAGCCATCGAGAATGTCGCGCAGGGTGGCATAGTCGCGGGCCACCAGCGGCACCGAAATGGCGGTCTGATAGGCTCGTTCGAGGGAAACCACATGCTGCTGCAACTGGCGGCCGAGTTCCTCCTCCATGCGCAGCAGGCCGCTGAACAACATGCCGGCCAGGGCCAGGAGTTCGACAACGAGGGCAGCAAAGAGGAGGCGGGAACGCAGGGAGCGGAAAAAGGGGACGGCGCTCATGCCATCCTGTTTCATCGGGTTTCGAGGCGCATCTGCTGGCGCACGATGGCGACATAGGGCGTCAGGGCCTCGAGATCGGCATGACTGACCGGCTCATAGCCCTGGTAGCCGGTATCCTGGAAGAAACGCTGGCCTTCCGGGCTTTCGGCAAAGTTCCAGAGGGCCTTCCGGATCGCGGCGATGCGCGGGTCGCCGAGGCGGCGGTGGGCGAGAGTCATCAGATGGGGCATGCGGATTTCCGAGGGCAGCTCCACCACCTTGTTGCGCACGTCGGCAGGAATCTGCTGCAGGGGGGTGTAGGTGGTCAGGGCGGCATCGGCCTCACCCACCGCCACCGCGGCGATGGCGGCGCCATGGGTGGGATATTCGCGGATGCGGTAGTCGCGCCCGGCCTGCATGCCCTTGTCCGCCAGCCATTTCATGCCGCCGATGGAGGAGACGGAAAACAGGCTGGACAAGGCGACGACCCGGCCGCGCAGGTCCCTGGCGGCCTCGATGCCGCTCCCCGGGCGGATCACGAAGATGGGCTGCAGGGTGGCCCGGTAACGGACCAGGGGCACATAGCCCTTTTCCACCGACATCACCGCGAAATGGGGGCCGGTGATCAGCAGGTCGTAGCGTCCGGCCAGGGATTCGCGCAGGAAGGAAGTATAGTCGGAGGTCGTATGGACATCGATGGCGGTACCGAGTTGTGCTTCCAGGAATTGGCGCAGGGGCTGGTGGGTCTTGATCAGGGCCAGAGCGCTGTTGAAGGGCATGATGCCCAGCGTGAGGCGGCTGCCGGTATCGGCCTGGGCTCCGGCAAGCAGCAGCGGCAGAACGGCCAATCCTGCCAATCCTGCCAATCCTGCCAGGAGGGTCCGGCGGTCTGTATTCATCTTCTCTCCCGGTTTTTTTTCGCAATCTAGCACTTCGGACCGGGTTTGTCTTGCGCTCCTTTTCATGCCAAATGCATCATCCGGGGTCTCCGGGGCGTCCTCTCCGGGGCGTCCATCCGGAGGGTGGACAACAATTATTTCCAGGGTGGGTAAACCGGGCGCGGGGTGGCGCGTTTATTTCGGCACCGATATGCTCGGCAACATGGCACTGCTGAAACCTCACGACGACATGACCCATAAAAGCATCGAATTTCGCCGCATCCAGTATCTGCGTGGTCCCAATGTCTGGACCTACCGCCCGGTCCTGGAGGCCCTGGTGGATATTGGCGAACTGGAGGATTTTCCCTCCAGCAAGATTCCCGGTTTCTACGAGCGTCTGTCGGCCTGGCTGCCCTCGCTGATCGAACATCGCTGCAGCTATGAAGAACGCGGCGGTTTCCTGCGCCGGGTCCAGGAAGGCACCTGGCCCGGCCATATCCTCGAACATGTGACCCTGGAACTGCAGAACCTGGCCGGCATGCCCGGCGGCTTCGGCAAGGCCCGGGAAGTTTCCGAACGGGGCGTCTACAAGGTGGTGGTGCGGGCCTGGAACGAGCACGTGACCCGCGCCGCCCTCCAGTACGGCCGCGATCTGGTGATGGCGGCGATCGAGGACAAGCCCTTTGATGTGGCGGCCTGCGTCGACCACCTGAAGGACCTGGTCGATGCCCATTGCCTGGGTCCGAGCACCGGCTGCATCGTCGATGCCGCCGACGACCGGGGCATTCCCGCCATCCGCATCACCGACGGCAACCTGGTGCAACTCGGCTACGGCTGCCGCCAGCGCCGCATCTGGACGGCGGAAACCGATCGCACCAGCGCCATTGCCGAGAGCATTTCGCGCGACAAGGACCTCACCAAGACCCTGCTCCAGTCCTGCGGCCTGCCGGTCCCCGGGGGACAACTGGTGAGCACGCCCGAGGCTGCCTGGGAAGCGGCCGAGGACATCGGCCTGCCGGTGGTGGTCAAGCCCGATGACGGCAACCACGGCCGGGGCGTGTTCCTCGACCTGAACAGCCGGGAAGAAATCGAGGCCGCCTACCGGGTCGCCAGTGAAGAAGGTAGCCATGTCATCGTCGAGCGTTACATTCCCGGCAGCGAACACCGGCTCCTGGTGGTGGGCAGCCAGGTCGTCGCCGCCACCCGGGGCGAAATCGCCGAGGTGGTGGGGGATGGCCGGCACAGCATCCGCGCCTTGATCGACCTGCAGATCAATGCCGACCCCCGCCGGGGCCGGAGCGAGGAGCATCCCCTCAACTTCATCGGCCTCGATTCCGCCGTGCGCCTGGAACTCCAGCGCCAGGGTTTCACCCCCGATGACGTGCCGGCAGCAGGCCGGAAAGTGGTGGTGCAGCGCATCGGCAACCTGGCCATCGACTGCACCGACGCGGTGCACCCGGACACGGCCCGCACCGTGGCCCTGGCCGCCCGCATCGTGGGTCTCGATATCGCCGGGGTGGACCTGGTGGCGCAGGACATTTCCCAGCCCCTGGAGGCCCAGGGGGGGGCGATCGTCGAGGTCAATGCCGGCCCCGGCCTCCTGATGCATTTGAAACCCGCCGAGGGCAAGCCCCGGCCCGTGGGCCAGGCCATCGTCGAACTGCTGTTCCCCAATGGCGACAGCGGCCGGGTGCCCGTGGTGGGCATCACCGGGGCCCGGGGCAAGACCGCCACGGCGCGCTTGCTGACTCATATCCTCGACCTCACCGGTCAGTACATCGGCATGGCCTGCAGCGACGGCATCTTCCTCAACCGTCGCCAGGTGGAAACTGGAGCCCGGACCGCCAAGGTCCAGTGGGAGGCGGCCCGCCGGGTGCTGATGAACCGCCAGGTCCAGGCCGCCGTGATCGAAAACGGCGCCGATGCCATCCTGCAAGAGGGCCTGGCCTATGACCGCTGCCAGGTGGGCATCGTCCTGAACAGCGCTCCCATGGCCGATCTTTCCCACCATTACGTAGAAACGCCCGAGCAAATCTGCAACGTGCTGCGCACCCAGGTGGACGTCGTGCTCGAAGGGGGCGCCGCCGTGCTCAATGCGGCGGATGCCCAGGTGGCCGACATGGCCCGTCTGTCCGATGGCGAGGTGATCTTCTTTGCCCGGGACGGGGAGCTGCCGGTGCTGCGCGAACATGGCGTCCAGGGGGGGCGGGCGGTGTTCATCCGCGCCGGCCAGCTGGTGCTGTCCGAGGCCGGTCACGCAACCCCGTTCCTGGAGATGGCCAGCCTGCAGCCCCATCGGCTGGCTGGCGGCATGGCCAGCGGCATGGCCAGCGACATGGCCGACAGCCTGCTGGCCGCCGTGGCCGCTGCCTGGGCCCTGGGTCTGGGCACCGACGTGATCCGCGCCGGCCTGGAAACCTTCCCTGCTGCGGCCTGATCATCCGAAAAAAAAGAATATCCCGAGGATTCCCGTCATGGAAATTTCCCGTATCCGCGCCCTGCGCGGTCCCAATCTCTGGAGCCGGCACACCTCCATCGAGGCCATCGTCAGCTGTGAGGAAAGCGAGCGGCAACTGAGCCGTCATCATCCGCAATTCGAAACCCGCCTGCGGGCCCGCTTTCCCGAGATCGGCCTGGTTGCCCTGGCCGACACGGCCCAGACCTATTCCCTGGCCCACGCCCTGCAGCTGTCCGCCCTGGGGCTGCAGGTCAGCGCCGGCTGCCCGGTGACCTTCGGGCGCACCACCCAGACCGTGGAGCCCGGGGTGTATCAGGTGGTGGTGGAATACACCGAGGAAGCCGTGGGCCGCCGCGCCCTGGCCCTGGCCGAGGACTTGTGCCGGGCCGCCCTCGCTGACAGGCCCTTCGATCTGGAAAAAGCCCTGGCCGAGCTGCGCGAACTCGACGAGGACGAGCGCCTGGGGCCCAGCACCGGCGCCATCGTCCATGCCGCCATCGTCCGCAACATTCCCTGCCGCCGCCTGACTTCCGGCAGCCTCGTGCAGTTCGGCTGGGGCAGCCGCCAGCGCCGCATCCAGGCGGCCGAGATCGACCAGACCAGCGCCATTGCCGAGGCCATCGCCCAGGACAAGGATCTGACCAAGGATCTGCTCCGGGCCGCCGGGGTGCCCGTGCCCCTGGGGCGGGCCGTGCAGGATGCCGAAGAGGCCTGGGCCGCCGCCCAGGAAATCGGCGGGGCGGTGGTGGTCAAGCCCCAGGACGGCAACCAGGGCAAGGGGGTGGCGGTGAATCTCGGCAGCCGCGCGGAAGTGCTGGCCGCCTATGCCGTGGCAGCCGGGATCAGCTCGAAGGTGCTGGTGGAACGCTACCTGCCGGGCCAGGATTTTCGCCTCCTGGTGGTGGGCAAACAGATGGTGGCCGCCGCCCGGCGCGATCCGCCCCAGGTGATCGGCGACGGCGTGCATACCATCCGCGAACTGGTCGATCAGGTCAATAGCGACCCGCGCCGGGGGGAAGGGCATGGCACGGCGCTCACCAAGATCCGCTTCGATGACATCGCCCTCGCCACCCTGGAAAAGCAGGGCTACCAGGCCGACAGCGTGCCCCCCAAGGGCGCCCTCGTGGCGCTCCGTAACAATGCCAACCTGTCGACCGGGGGCGCCGCCACCGATGTCACCGACGATGTGCACCCCGAACTCGCTGCCCGGGCCGTGGATGCGGCCCAGATGGTGGGGCTCGACATCTGCGGCGTGGATGTGGTCTGCCAGACCGTGCTGAAACCGCTGGAAGAGCAGGGCGGCGGCATCGTCGAAGTGAATGCGGCGCCGGGCCTGCGCATGCATCTGCAACCTTCCTTCGGGCGCGGCCGGCCCGTGGGCGAGGCGATCATTTCCCTCTTGTTCGAGGACGGCAACAATGGCCGCATTCCCGTGGTGGCCGTGGCCGGCACCAACGGCAAGACCACCACCGTGCGCCTGATTTCCCATTTGCTCACCGGCAACGGGCTGCGCGTCGGCATGACCACCACCGACGGGGTTTACATCCAGGATAAACGCATCGACACCGGGGACTGCAGCGGCCCACGGAGCGCCCGCAACGTGCTCATGCACCCGGAGGTCGATGCCGCGGTGCTGGAAACCGCCCGGGGCGGCGTGCTGCGCGAAGGGCTGGGTTTTGACCGCTGCAATGTCGCCGTGGTCACCAATATCGGCCAGGGCGACCATCTCGGCCTGGCCTACATCAACAGCGTCGAGGACCTGGCCGTGGTGAAGCGGGTCATCGTCGAGAACGTGGCGCCGGACGGCATGGCCGTGCTCAATGCCACCGACCCGGTGGTGGCGAAGATGGCCGAACACTGTCCGGGCGGCGTCACCTTCTTTGCCCAGGACCCGCATCATCCGGTGCTGTCCACCCACCTCGCCCAAGGCAAGCGGGGGCTTTATGTCGCCGACGGCCAGATCGTCTGCTTTGCCGGGGGCGAAGAGCAGCAGCGCCTGGCCCTGGCCCAGGTGCCCCTCACCCAGGGCGGCCGCATCGGTTTCCAGGTCGATAACGTCCTGGCTGCCGTGGGCGCCGCCTGGGCCCTGGGCCTCGACTGGCTCACCATCCGCCGCCAGCTCTCGAGTTTCGTCAGCGATGCCAGCACCGCGCCGGGCCGTTTCAACCTGTTCGACTACAAAGGCGCTACCCTGATCGCCGATTACGGCCACAACCCGGATGCCATCCAGGCGCTGGTGCAGGCCATCGCGACCCTGCCTTCGCGGCGCCGGGTGGTGGTCATCAGCGGGGCGGGGGACCGGCGTGACGAGGACATCCGCCAGCAGACCCGGATCCTTGGCGCCGCCTTTGACGATGTGATTCTCTATCAGGACCAGTGTCAGCGCGGCCGGGCCGATGGCGAGGTGCTGAGCCTGCTGCGCCAGGGCCTGGAAGGGGCGAGCCGCACCACCCATGTGGATGAGGTGCGGGGCGAGTTTCTGGCCATCGACCGGGCCCTGGAGCGGCTGGGTGAAGGGGACATCTGCCTGATCCTGGTGGATCAGGTGGAAGAAGCCCTGGCTCATATCGCCAGCCGGGTACAGCCGTCCGCATGAGCGGCCCCGCTCAGCGCCTGGTCTTTGTCGATCTGCTCAAGGCGGGTGCGGTGCAACTGGTGGTGTTGCACCACCTGGCCTTGTACGGCCCCCTTTCGGATTCGGCGGCAGAACTGCTGCCCGAACTGATGGCATGGCTAAGCCAGCAGGCCCGCATCGCGGTGCAGGTGTTTCTCGTGGTGGGCGGCTTTCTGGCGGCCCGTGGCCTTGCGCCCGATGGCGTCTGGAAGCCGGGTCGCCGGCTGCAGCCCCTGATCGCGCAGCGCTACCTGCGCCTGGCCGGCCCCTATGTGATCGCCCTGATGCTGGCCGTGGCCGGTTCTGCCCTGGCCAGCCAGTGGATGGAGCACGATTCCATCCCGGCGCCGCCGGGGCCGGGGCAGTTCCTGGCCCATGTGCTGCTGTTGCATGACCTGCTTGGTTTCGAGGCGCTCTCCGCCGGGGTCTGGTACGTGGCGATCGACTTTCAGCTTTACAGCTTGTTGGTGCTGCTGCTCTGGCTGGGGCAAACCGGCAGGTGGCGCGGGCCGATCCTGGTGACGGCGCTGGTGCTGGCCTCCCTGTTTCATTTCAACCGGGATGCCGACTGGGATGTCCTGGCCCTGTACTTTTTCGGGTCCTACGGACTCGGCGCCCTGGCCTGGTGGTGCACAAGGCAAGCCGGAAACAGATGGCTGGGGGTGCTGACGCTGGCTCTGGCCTGCCTGGCGCTGGCTCTGGACTTCCGCAGCCGCATTGCCGTCGCCCTGATCGTCGCGACGAGTCTGGCCATGGTGCAGTTCAGCGGCCTGCAGCAACGCTGGGCCGCTCATCCGCTGATCGCCTGGCTTTCCCGTATTGCTTACGGAGTATTCCTGGTTCATTTCCCGGTTTGCCTGGTGGTGAATGCGGCCTTCACCCGTTTCGTGCCGTTGACGCCTGAACGGGCGCTGTTGGGCATGGCCTTGGCCTGGGCGTTCAGCCTCCTGGCTGGGGCCCTGTTCCATGACCGGGTTGAGCAGGGCGTCGGCTGGCGTGGATTTGTGCGCCTGGATCCGGCCGGGTGAGGTTTGCAAAAGTTGGCCATCAAAAGTTGCCAATCCTTTGTTTGCGATTCACCGTCCTGGGCATAAACTTCATCGACCCGCACCCCACAAGCAGTACCACGAGCCGTGGCTGCGTTTCTCACTGGAGGCACATCATGCAGAAAAACGAATTCAACTCCCTCAAGGCGGCAATCCTTGGCCTGGCCCTGGGCTTGATGGCGACCCCCGTACTGGCCGACAAGCCGGATCACGCCGGGCAGGGCGGCGCCCAGCATGGCGAACGGGGGCAGAATCAAAAAGACCACAAGGGACACGAGGAGAAGCAGCAGGGCAAGGGACATGGGGGGCAGCACGAATACTCCACCCAGGACCGGCGTGATGACCGGGGCCGTGATGGTGACCGGGACCATCCACCTGCCGGCACCTACTTTCACGCGGACAAGCGGGTCGTGGTGCGCGACTACTTCGACCATGAAATCCGTTCCGGCCATTGCCCACCGGGCCTGGCCAAGAAGCACAACGGCTGTCAGCCCCCCGGACAAGCCAGGAAATGGCGTAAAGGCTACCCCTTGCCCCGGGATGTGGTCTATTACGATCTGCCTGAAGCCCTCATCATCCAGTTGGGCCGTCCGCCCGCCTCGCATCGCTATGTCCGGGTCGGCGCCGACATCCTGCTGATCGCCATCGGCAGCGGCATGGTGGTCGATGCCATCGAGGATCTGGGAAATCTGTGAAAGGCGGGTCGATGCCGCTGCCAAACCGTTTTTCAAACCAGGGCTGCCCCTTCTTTGCCCTCTTCTTTGCCCTCTTTCTTGCCTTCTTCCTGGCCGTTGTGCCTTGCCCGGTCATGGCGCAGCAAGAGGACTTGGCGATGCCCGATGCGAAGGCGACGGACAGTAAATTCCTGGAAAAGGAGCTGCAATCCCTCGATTGGGCCCAGTTCCGCTTCGTATTGCACAGCGTGCCGCAGCTTCGCGCCGAGGTGGATGCTTACGGCCCTCTGGGCTGGCAGTATGTGGAGCGCCATTACCGCCGTTATGGCTGGAGCCGTTCCCTCGACAAGCTCGATCAAGCCCGGAGGCGCGAACTGGCGGATCTCATCGTCCGGGCCAAGGCCGTTACCCGCTGACCGGAGTCCGCATGCGTCTCGACAAATGGCTCTGGGCCGCCCGTTTTTTCAAGACCCGCAGTCTGGCCAGCACAGCAGTAGTCGGCGGCAAGGTGCGGCTCAACGGCCTCTCGCCCAAACCTGCCAAGGAAGTGAAGCCGGGGGACGAACTGCAGATTCGGGCCGGGGAACAACTCTGGACCGTGATCGTCCAGGGCCTTTGCGAACAGCGCCGCCCGGCCCCGGAAGCCCGGCTGCTCTATCAGGAAACCCCGGAAAGCCAGCAGGAGCGGGAGCGCCAGGCCGAATTGCGCAAGGTGGCGCCCGCCCCTCTGGCCGATCACAAGGGGCGGCCCACCAAGCGGGAGCGGCGCCAGCTCATCACCTTCCGTCAGGGCTGACGGGGCCCCAACCCCCGCCATTCTCCCGGCGCCGCTCAACGCCAGCCAACCCCGCCCTGAAAGTGGGCATCAAGTGGGCATCCTGAGTCTCGACGAGGCCGTGCAGCAAGGCATTTCCCGCTGCCAGGACAAGCAGCAGGCCGCCGCCAGCCTGCGCCGGATTCTGGCGGGTCTCCCGGGGTTTGGATACCCGCATCGAAGCCCGGCGTTGACTGGGGTGCGCCGGGTAGGGATATACTTCCGATCTTGCCGCCAGACCGAGGGCGAGGGAATGCGCACTGCCAGAGCGGGAGCGCAACCCGGAGTTGCAACCCGGAGTTGCAACCCGGAGTTGCAACCTGGAGTTGGTCTGGCCCGGATCAATCAATCAAAACCGAGTCAATCAAAACCGAGGGAATGTCAATGGCTTCAGGGAAATCCAAGATCATCTACACACTCACGGACGAAGCGCCGCTCCTGGCGACCTGTGCGTTCTTGCCGATCATCCGGACCTTCACGGGTCCCGCCGGCATCGAAATCGAGAAGGCGGACATTTCCGTTTCTGCTCGTGTTCTCGCCGAATTCCCTGAATATCTGACCGAAGCGCAGCGCGTTCCCAATACCTTGTCCGAACTGGGCAAGATGACCCTGGACCCCGACGTCAACATCATCAAGCTGCCCAACATCAGTGCTTCCCTGGCGCAGTTGAAGGCCTGCATCAAGGAACTGCAGGAGAAGGGCTACGCCATTCCCGACTATCCTGAAGCGCCTTCCAGTGACGAGGAAAAGGCCATCAAGGCCCGCTACGACAAGTGCCTGGGCTCTGCCGTGAATCCGGTGCTGCGCGAGGGGAATTCGGACCGTCGCGCGCCCCGGGCGGTAAAGGAATACGCCCGCCGCCATCCCCATGCCATGGGTGAATGGAAGCAGTGGTCCCAGACCCATGTTTCCCACATGAATGGCGGTGACTTCTACCACGGGGAAAAGTCGATGACCCTGGACAAGGCCCGCCGCGTGCGCATGGAGCTGATCGCCAGGGGCGGCAGGATCACCGTGCTCAAGCCCGAGACCCGGCTGCTGGAAGGCGAGATCATCGACTCCATGTTCATGAGCAAGAAGGCGCTCTGCGATTTTTATGAGCGGCAACTGGAAGACTGCCGCGAAGCCGGCATCCTCTTTTCCCTGCACGTCAAGGCCACCATGATGAAGGTGTCCCATCCCATCGTGTTTGGCCACTGCGTCAGGATCTACTACAAGGATGCCTTCGAGAAGCACGCCAAGACTTTTGCCGAACTGGGCGTCAATGTGAATAACGGCATGGTGGATCTGTACGAGAAGATCAAGACCCTGCCCGAATCCAAGCGCGACGAGATCATCCGCGACCTGCATGCCTGCCAGGAGCACCGGCCCCGTCTGGCCATGGTGGATTCGGCCAAGGGCATCACCAACTTCCATTCGCCCAACGACATCATCGTCGATGCCTCCATGCCGGCCATGATCCGCGCCGGCGGCAAGATGTGGGGGGCCGATGGCAAGCAGTACGATGCCAAGGCCGTCATGCCTGAATCCACCTTCGCCCGCATCTATCAGGAGATGATCAACTTCTGCAAGTGGCACGGCAATTTCGACCCCCGCACCATGGGAACCGTGCCCAACGTCGGTCTGATGGCCCAGCAGGCCGAGGAATATGGTTCCCATGACAAGACCTTCGAGATTCCCGAAGCGGGCATCGCCAACATCGTCGACATCGACACCGGGGAAGTGCTGCTGACCCAGAATGTGGAAGAGGGCGATATCTGGCGCATGTGCCAGGTCAAGGATGCGCCGATCCGCGACTGGGTGAAGTTGGCCGTGACCCGCGCCCGCAACTCCGGCATGCCCGCCGTGTTCTGGCTCGATCCCTATCGTCCGCATGAAAACGAGCTGATCAAGAAGGTCGAGAAGTATCTGGCCGAGCATGACACCACCGGTCTTGAAATCCACCTCATGTCCCAGGTGCGCGCCATGCGTTACACCCTGGAACGCGTCTTCCGCGGCCTCGACACCATCTCCGTCACCGGCAACATCCTGCGCGACTATTTGACCGACCTGTTCCCGATCATGGAACTGGGCACCTCCGCCAAGATGCTCTCGATCGTGCCCTTGATGGCAGGGGGCGGCATGTATGAAACCGGCGCTGGCGGTTCTGCCCCCAAGCATGTGCAGCAACTGGTCCAGGAAAACCACCTGCGCTGGGATTCCCTCGGCGAGTATCTGGCCTTGGCGGCCTCCCTGGAGGACCTCGGCATCAAGGTAGACAATCCGCGCGCCCGGCTGCTGGCCAAGACCCTCGATGCCGCCACCGGCAAGTTGCTCGATAACGACAAGTCTCCCTCTCCCAAGACCGGCGAGCTGGATAACCGCGGCTCCCAGTTCTATCTGGCCATGTACTGGGCCCAGGAACTGGCGGCCCAAAAGGAAGATGCCGAACTGGCCGCCCATTTCGCCAAGCTGGCAAAGACCCTCACCGAGAACGAAGCCCAGATCGTGGCCGAGATGAAGACGGTGCAGGGTAAGCCCGTGGATATCGGCGGCTATTACAAGGCCGATCCGGAAAAGTGCAAGGCGGTCATGCGCCCGAGCCCCACCTTCAATGCCGCGCTGAAATCGGTCCGGGCGGCAGCCTGAGCGGCTTTGCAGCAGGAAAAACGCCAGGGCGGCTGATCCCTGGCGTTTTTTTTACCCCTTGTTTTACCCCTTGGGCAGGGGCGGGTTTCAGGCTGCCTGGAGGGCCTGGTCGAGGTCGGCGATCAGGTCGTCGATGTGCTCGATGCCCACCGAGAGGCGGATCATGTCTTCCGAGACGCCGGCCGTGGCCAGTTCTTCCGGCGAGAGCTGGCGGTGGGTGGTGGAGGCCGGGTGGCAGGCGAGGGTCTTGCAATCGCCGATGTTGACCAGCCGGGTCACCAGTTTCAAGGCATCCTGGAACTTGCCGCCGCCTTCGCGGCCGCTGCAGTTGGTGCCCTTCACGCCGAAGTTGAGGATGCCGGACGCGCGTCCGCCCATGTACTTTTGCACCAGGGCGTGATCCTTGTGCTCGGGCAGGCCAGCGTAGTTTACCCAGCTCACCTTGGGGTGGTTCTCGAGGAAGCGGGCGATCTCGAGGGCGTTGTCGCAGATGCGTTCCATGCGCAGTGCCAGGGTTTCGATGCCCTGCAGGATCAAGAAGGCGTTGAAGGGGCTGATGGCGGCGCCCATGCTGCGCAGCGGCACGACCCGGGCGCGGCCGATGTAGGCGGCAGGGCCGAGCGCTTCGGTATAGACCACGCCGTGGTAGGAGACATCGGGTTCGTTCAGGCGCTTGAACTTTTGCTTATGCTCGGCCCAGGGGAATTTGCCGCTGTCGACGAGGATGCCGCCGAGGGAATTGCCGTGGCCGCCCAGGTATTTGGTCAGGGCATGCACGACGATGTCGGCGCCGTGTTCGAAGGGGCGGCACAGGTAGGGCGAGGGTACGGTGTTGTCGACGATGACCGGCACGCCATGACGGTGCGCCACTTCGGCGAGCTTCTCGAAATCGGTGATGTTGCCCAAGGGGTTGCCGACCGATTCGCAGAACACGGCCTTGGTTTTGGCGTCGATCAGCTTCTCGAAGGCTTCCGGGTCGCGGTAGTCGGCAAAGCGCACTTCGATGCCGTACTGGGGCAGGGTGTGGGCAAACAGGTTGTAGGTGCCGCCGTACAGGGTGCTGGAGGTGACGATGTTGTCGCCGGCCTCGGCGATGGTCTGGATGGCGTAGGTAATGGCGGCCATGCCCGAGGCCACCGCCAGGGCGGCGATACCGCCTTCCATGGCGGCGACGCGCTTTTCCAGCACGTCCTGGGTCGGGTTCATGATGCGGGTGTAGATGTTGCCCGGTACCTTCAGGTCGAACAGGTCGGCGCCATGCTGGGTGTTGTCGAAGGCATAGGAGGTGGTCTGGTAGATGGGCACCGCCACGGCCTTGGTCGTGGGATCGGGGGAATAGCCGCCATGCACGGCCAGGGTTTCGAGTTTCATGTCACTCCTCTGAGAGGCTGGTTTGGGAAAAATGAAAGTCTAGCAGGTGCAGGAAAACCGTTCAGATGGCTTGCCTATATCCATATCCATATCATCCCGAATCCGGCCGTTACCCCGTCGATGCGAGCGGCTCTGGCGGGAGCCAGGGCGGGGGCGGTCAGGTGATTTCCGCCACCCCTTCGTTTCGCCACCCCATCGTTTCGCCACCCCATCGTCCACGAACGCCTTCCAGCGCCTGGCCTGGGGCAACGGCTCCGCAACTGCGCTGACATGACGCAAGGCCGCCCGGATATGGGCGATGCGCGCCACCCGTTTGTCCACGGCGGCAGGCATCGGCGTCACGCTCCCCACCAATTGGGCACGAGCCTGGCCTGGCTTTGCGCTTGGCTCATGCGGGCTCAGGGCTCAGGGCATCGCCCCGCAGGCCCATGATATGGGCGTGACGTTTGTGTCCGGGGAGACGCCTGCAAATCCGTTGAAACGGGCTTCCATTCCAGCGTTGCGCGGCTTTACCTGAGTGCAACTGCCGGAAGCAGGATAAATACGCTCAGTCTTCCTGTGCCGCAGGTCTGATCTGCTAACATGCGGCCCACTTCCTGAAGGTGTTCGACGTGGATTCCCTGACTTCTGCTTTTTCTCCCGAAGGCCCTCTGGCCACCGCCATTCCCGGTTTTCATGTGCGTAGCCAGCAGGTGGAGATGGCGGCGCGCATCGCCGCGGCCATCCGGGAACAAAAGGTGTTCATCGCCGAAGCCGGCACCGGCACCGGCAAGACCTTTGCCTATCTGGTGCCGGCCCTGGCCTCGGGCGGCAAGGTGATCATTTCCACCGGCACCAAGACCCTGCAGGACCAACTCTTCAACAAGGACCTGCCCTTGGTGCGCCATGCCCTCAAGGCTCCGGTGCAGGTGGCGCTTTTGAAGGGGCGGGCCAACTATGTCTGCCACTATTACCTGCGCCGGGCGGTGGAGGAGGGGCGCTTTCACAGCCGCGAAGAAGTCAGCCACCTGGCGAAGATCCAGCGTTTTTTCAAGATCACCCGCACGGGCGACAAGGGCGAATGTGGCGACGTGCCCGAAAGCTCGCCGGTCTGGCATGCCGTCACTTCCACCCGCGACAACTGCCTCGGGCAGGAATGCCCGGACCACAAGGACTGCTTCGTCATGGCCGCGCGCCGCGAAGCCATGGAGGCGGATCTGGTGGTGGTCAATCACCACCTCTTCTTTGCTGACGTGATGCTGCGCGAGGAGAGCATGGCCGAACTCCTGCCCGCCTGTAATACGGTGATTTTCGACGAGGCGCACCAGTTGCCGGAAGTCGCCACCCTGTTCTTTGGCGACAATGTCTCCACCTCCCAGGTCATCGACCTGGTCCGGGATACTCAGGTGGAAGGGCTGGCCTCGGCCCGGGACTGCCTCGATTTGCAAAACTGCCTGCCCGGCCTGGAAAAGGCGGCGAAGGACTTGCGCCTGGCGGTAGGCATCGACAGCGGTCGCTTCTCGGCCCAGCAACTCGAAGAAAAACCCGGCTTCAAAGCCGCCCTCGAACAGGTGCGGCAGAGCCTGGAGGGCGTGGCGGCGATTCTAAAAACCCAGGCCCAGCGCTCCGAAGGGCTGGAAAAATGCTGGCAGCGGGCGATCGAACTGGCCCAGCGCTTCACCGCCTGGGGGGAGGGGGGCGGCGATGGCGTGGTGCGCTGGGGCGAAGCCTTCACCCATGCCCTGCAATTGAATGCCACCCCCTTGTCGGTCGCCGATATTTTCCAAAAGCAGATGGGCGGCCACCCCCGCGCCTGGATCTTTACTTCGGCGACCCTGGCCGTGCAGGGCAGGTTTGATCATTACCAGGCCGAACTGGGGCTCTGGCAGGCGGAAACCGGCTTCTGGGAAAGCCCCTTCGACTACGGCAGGCAGGCCATCCTCTATGTTCCCCAAGCCATGCCCGAACCCAATTCCTACGGCTATACGGACGCGGTGGTGGAAGCGGCCCTGCCGGTGCTGGCCGCCTGCGGCGGGGGCGCCTTCTTTTTGTGCACCAGCCTTAGAGCCATGCGCCGCACCCACGAATTGTTGCAGCAATTCGTCGAGGACCATGCCCGGCAAAGCGGGGAGCGGCTGCCCCTGTTCTTGCAAGGGGAGAGCGGCAAGAACGAATTGCTGGAACGCTTTCGCGCGGCCGGCAACGGCATTCTGGTCGGCAGCCAGAGTTTCTGGGAAGGGGTGGATGTGCGCGGCGAGGCCCTTTCTCTGGTGGTCATCGACAAGCTGCCGTTTGCCCCGCCCGACGACCCGGTGCTTTCGGCCCGGATCGAGGAAATGAACCGGGCCGGGCGCAATGCCTTCGTCGAATACCAGCTGCCCCGGGCCGTGATCAACGTCAAGCAGGGGGCCGGGCGGCTGATCCGCACCGAGGCCGATCGAGGCGTGTTGATGATCTGCGACCCGCGCCTCATCACCAAGCCTTATGGCAAGCGCGTCTGGCGCAGCCTGCCGCCCATGAAGCGCACCCGGGAACTGGCGGTGGTGCTCGATTTCTTTCGCTCGCCGTCGCCATGCACGAACTGATCGCCTCCCTGCCGGACGATAGCTGCGCGGCCGCGACCCGTCTCAATCGGGAATGCCTTTGCCTGGCCACCGACCACGCCGCCCTGGAACGGGCCCTCAAAACCTGCGCCGGGCTCGATTACCCGGCCCTGCGCCAGAGCCACCCCCATCTCTTTTCCGATACCGTGGTGTTCGTGGGCGAAGCCTGCCTGCGGCGCATGGCGGACCTCATCGCCGCCATCGAAACCGTGGTCGCCCTGCCGGCCTATCAGGCCGCGGTGCTGGCCTGGGCGCCGCCCATCGCCCGCTTCGATCCGGGGCATCCCGGCGTGTTCCTGGGTTATGACTTTCACCTCGACCCGGATGGGCCGCGCCTGATCGAAATCAACACCAATGCCGGCGGCGGCCTCCTCAATGCCCATCTGGCCCGGGCCCAGCAGGAATGCTGCGGCCCCCTCACGGCGCTCCTCGGCCTGCGACCGCCCCATCCGGACCCGGAAGAGGCCTTCATCGCCATGTTCCGAGAGGAATGGCGGCGGGCCAAAGGCAGCCAGCCCCTGGAGCGCATTGCCATCGTCGATACCGACCCGGCCCAGCAGTACCTGGCGCCGGAATTCGAACTTTTCCGCCAGCGCTTCGTGGCGGCCGGCATCGACGCCTGCATTGCCGACCCGGCCGAACTCTCCTGGGATGGCCGGCGCCTGATGCACGCCCGGGGGCCGGTGGATCTCGTCTATAACCGCCTTACCGATTTCGCCCTGGAAGCGGCCACCCACGCCCAGCTCAAAGCCGCCTATCTCGCCGGGGCGGTCCTGCTCACGCCCCATCCCCGCGCCCATGCCCTTTATGCCGACAAGCGCAATCTGGTGCTGCTCACCGACCCGGACTGGCTCGCCGCCGCCGGGGTGGCGCCGTCCACGCAAGCGCAACTGCTGGCCGCCATTCCCCGCACCCTGGCGGTGACGGCAGAGGCCGCCGAGCGCTTCTGGCAAAGCCGGCGGCAGTGGTTCTTCAAGCCGGCCGCAGGCTTTGGCAGCCGCGCCGCCTACCGCGGCGACAAACTCACCAAGCGGGTGTTCGAGGCTATCCTCGCCGGCAACTACGTCGCCCAGGCCCTGGTGCCGCCCTCCGAGCGCCGCCTGCAGGTGGGGGAGGAGTTTGCCGATCTCAAACTCGACCTGCGCAACTATGTCTATCAGGGCCGGGTCCAGTTGGTGGCGGCCCGGCTCTACCAGGGCCAGACCACCAATTTCCGCACCCCCGGCGGCGGTTTTGCGGCCGTGCTGGAAGTGCCCGAGGGCAGGGCGGAGTCTCGATGATGGCCGCCATCGCCCGTCCCCCGGGTTTTGCCAAGCCCGGCAGGTCGGTCTTTTCGGCGCATGGCTCGTTCTGGCTTTGCCACCGCCAAGCCCTTGCCACCTCCCCCCTTGCCATCCCCTTTTTGCCACGGGAGAAATCTTGTCCATGTTGAGTTATCCAGAAGCCCTGGCGCGCCTGCTTGCGGCGGCCGTCCCGGTGTCGGAAATCTGTACCCAGCCGCTCTTTGCCGCCACCGGCCGGGTGCTCGCCCAGCCGCAGTTTTCCCGCGTCGCCGTGCCCTCCCTCGATAATTCCGCCATGGATGGCTATGCCGTCCGGGCCGCCGACGTCAGTGCTCCCGGCATTTGCCTGCCGGTGACGCAGCGCCTGCCCGCCGGTTGTGTCGGCCAAGCCCTGCAACCCGGTAGCGCCGCCCGCATCTTTACCGGCGCCCCGCTGCCGCCGGGCGCCGATGCAGTGGTGATGCAGGAACTGTGCGAACCCGGCGCAGACGGGGTGATCCTCCGGCATGTCCCGAAGGTGGGGGAGAACATCCGCCGCCGTGGCGAGGACATGCAAGAGGGCGAGGAAATCCTTGCGGCCGGCACCCTGCTGCGGCCCCAGGAGATTTCCCTTGCCGCCTCGGCGGGCCTGGCCGAACTGCCGGTGCGGCGCCGTCTCGAGGTGGCGGTGTTGTCGACCGGCGATGAACTCGTCGAACCCGGCCAGCCCCTGCCGCCCGGCGGGGTCTATGACGCCAACCCGTTCGCCCTCGTCGGCCTGCTCAAAAGCCTGGGCTGCGAAGTGCGTGCCCCTCTTCGCATCCCCGATGATCTCGAGGCCACCCGCGCCGCCCTTTGCCAGGCGGCCGCCGAAAACGACTTGATCCTCACCAGCGGCGGCGTCTCGGTGGGGGAGGAAGACCATGTCAAGCGCGCGGTGCAGGCCGAGGGTCGCCTCGACCTCTGGCGGGTGGCGATCAAGCCCGGCAAGCCCCTCGCTCTGGGCCGCCTGCGCCGCCCCGAAACCGCGGCCGGGCCAGGCGGGATGGCCTGGTTCATCGGCCTGCCGGGCAATCCGGTATCGGCCTTCGTCTCCTTCCTGGTGCTGGTGCGGCCCTTCATCCAGCGCCTGCAGGGCAGGACCGTGCGGCCCTTGCAAGCCTACCGCCTGCCCGCCGCCTGGCGCTGGAGCGAGGCTAGCCCGCTGCACGAATTCCTGCGGGTTCGCCGGGATGCGGAGGGCCGCCTGGAAGCTTTCCCGAATCAGGGCTCGGGCGTACTGAGTTCCCTGGTCTGGAGCGAGGGGCTCGCCATCAAGCCGCCCCATGCCTGCATCGAGCCGGGCGATCTGGTCGATTTTTTGCCTTTTGCGGAGTTGCTCTCATGAGTGTGCGCATCCTTTATTTCGCCAGCTTGCGGGAACGCCTCGGTAAGCGCGAGGAAATCCTCGACCTGCCGGAGGGCCTGGGCACGGTCGAAGAGTTGATCGTCTGGCTCGCCAGCGAGGGGCGCGCAGCCCTGCGCGAAGTGCCCAGCCTGCGCTTTGCCGTGAATCAGGAAATGGCCCGGGCAAGCGACCCGGTGCTGGATGGCGACGAAGTGGCCTTCTTTCCGCCGGTCACGGGCGGCTAGACGATGCCGGTCCGGGTCCAGCTCGAAGATTTCGACCTTTCTGCCGAAGTGGCGGCGCTCCGGGCTGCCGATCCCCGCATCGGGGCCGTGGCCGCCTTCATCGGCCTCGTGCGCGAGGTCAATGCAGGTAGCCAGGTGTCCGGAATGTTCCTGGAACACTATCCAGGCATGACCGAAAAGGCGCTCATGGCCATCATCGCCGAAGCCCGGGCGCGCTGGGCGCTGTTCGATGCCCTGGTGATCCACCGGGTCGGGCCGCTCAGGCCCACGGACCCGATCGTGCTCGTCGCCGTCACCTCCGCCCACCGAGGCGAAGCCTTTGCCGCCTGCGAATTCATCATGGACGCCCTGAAAACCCGGGCGCCGTTCTGGAAACGGGAAGAGACCCCCGCCGGCCATCGCTGGGTGGACGCCCGTGCGGGCGACGCCAAGGCCGCCGCGCGCTGGAGCGGCGAGTCCGATCCGGGACCCAAAGCCTGAGCCGCAAAGCCTGAGCCAGAACCCCCCGCGGTTTTTACTTCGGCGTTACCCGCGTGACCTGGACGTCACTTCGGGACGTAATTTCGGGACGTAACTTCGGGACGTAACTTCGGGACGTAGCTTCGGGACGTAGCTTCGGGACGTGACTTCGGCGCGGCCGCGTCTGCATGAACCCGGCCGGACGCGGCCAGTCCGGGCATGGCGCCGGGGCCGGGGATTTCCCGGCCGGCGGCCCAAAGCGAAAACTTGAAATGTCAGGGAGTGTCCCCATCTCCAGGCCGAAGCCCCCAAAAAAGGAATCCATCATGCGTCTCGACAAGCTCACCACCATCTTCCAGCAGGCCCTGGCCGACGCTCAAAGCCTGGCCATCCGCAACGATCAGCAATTCATCGAGCCCACCCACCTGCTCCTGGCCCTGCTCAATCAGGAAGACGGCGGCAGCGCCTCCCTGCTGGCCCGGGCCGGGGTCAATGTGCCCGGTCTCAAGGCGGACCTGGAAGCCGCCATCAAGCGCCTGCCCCAGGTTTCCGGCCACGGCGGCGAGGTCAGCATCGGCCGCGAGCTGGGCAACCTGCTCAACCTGACCGAGAAGGAAGCCCAGAAGCGGGGCGACCAGTTCATTGCCTCGGAAATGTTCCTGCTGGCCCTCACCGAAGACAAGGGCGATGCCGCCCGTCTCGCCAAGCAGCACGGGCTTTCCCGCCGTGCCCTGGAAACCGCGGTGAATGCGGTGCGCGGCGGGCAGGCCGTGGATAACCAGGAGGCCGAAGGCCAGCGGGAATCCCTGAAGAAATACTGCATCGACCTCACCGAACGGGCCCGTCAGGGCAAGCTCGACCCGGTGATCGGCCGGGACGACGAAATCCGCCGCGCCATCCAGATTCTGCAACGCCGCACCAAGAACAATCCGGTGTTGATCGGTGAACCCGGGGTGGGCAAGACCGCCATCGTCGAAGGCCTGGCCCAGCGCATCGTCAATGATGAAGTGCCCGAGTCCTTGAAAGGCAAGCGGGTGCTGACGTTGGACATGGCCGGCCTGCTCGCCGGCGCCAAGTATCGCGGCGAATTCGAGGAGCGTTTGAAGGCCGTATTGAAGGAGATTGCCCAGGAAGAAGGCCGCATCATCCTCTTCATCGATGAAATCCACACCATGGTGGGCGCCGGCAAGGCCGAGGGTGCCATCGATGCGGGCAACATGCTCAAACCCGCGCTGGCCCGGGGCGAGCTGCACTGCATCGGCGCCACCACCCTGGACGAATACCGCAAATACATCGAGAAGGACGCCGCTCTGGAGCGCCGCTTCCAGAAGGTGCTGGTCGATGAACCTTCCGTGGAATCCACCATCGCCATCCTGCGCGGCCTGCAGGAGCGCTACGAACTGCACCATGGCGTCGAGATTACCGACCCGGCCATCGTCGCCGCGGCCGAACTTTCGCACCGCTACATCACCGACCGCTTTCTGCCGGACAAGGCCATCGACCTGATCGATGAGGCCGCCGCCCGCATCAAGATGGAAATCGATTCCAAGCCCGAGGTGATGGACAAGCTCGACCGGCGCATCATCCAGCTCAAGATCGAGCGGGAAGCCGTGAAGAAGGAAAAGGACGAGGCCTCGAAGAAGCGCCTGGCCCTGATCGAGGAAGAAATCGCCAAGCTGACCAAGGAATACTCGGACCTCGAAGAAATCTGGAAGGCCGAGAAGGCCCAGGTCCAGGGCGCCGCCCACATCAAGGAAGAAATCGAGAAGGTGCGCCTGCAGATGGCCGAGCTGCAACGCCAGGGCGCCTTCGACAAGCTCGCCGAACTGCAGTACGGCAAGCTGCCCCAGCTCGAGGCGCAGCTCAAGGCTGCGGAAAAGAGCGGGGGCGGGGAATCCAGACAGTACAAGCTCCTGCGCACCCAGGTCGGCGCCGAGGAAATTGCCGAGGTGGTGAGCCGCGCCACCGGCATCCCGGTCTCCAAGATGATGCAGGGCGAGCGGGATAAATTACTGAAGATGGAAGAACGCCTGCACGAGCGGGTGGTGGGCCAGGACGAGGCCGTGCGCCTCGTGTCCGATGCCATCCGCCGTTCCCGGGCCGGGCTTTCCGACCCGAACCGGCCATATGGCTCCTTCCTGTTCCTCGGCCCCACGGGCGTCGGCAAGACCGAACTGTGCAAGGCCCTGGCCGAGTTCCTGTTTGATTCCGAGGAACACATGATCCGCATCGACATGAGCGAGTTCATGGAGAAACACTCCGTCGCCCGCCTGATCGGCGCCCCTCCGGGCTATGTCGGCTACGAGGAAGGCGGCACCCTGACCGAGGCCGTGCGCAGGAAGCCCTATAGTGTCATCTTGCTCGATGAGGTGGAAAAGGCCCACCCGGACGTGTTCAACGTGCTCTTGCAGGTGCTCGACGACGGCCGCATGACCGACGGCCAGGGCCGCACCGTGGACTTCAAGAACACCGTGGTCGTCATGACCAGCAACCTCGGTAGCCAGATGATCCAGCAGATGGCCGGCGACGATTACCAGGTGGTGAAGCTGGCGGTGATGGGCGAGGTGAAGAGTTACTTCCGGCCCGAGTTCGTCAATCGCATCGACGAGGTCGTGGTGTTCCACAGCCTGGACGAGAAGCAGATCCGCAACATCGCCCGGATTCAGCTCGGCTATCTGGAAAAGCGGGTGCAGCAACTCGAAATGCAGCTCCGGGTGGAAGACAGCGCCCTGGACGAACTGGCCAAGGCTGGCTTCGATCCCGTCTTTGGCGCCCGTCCTTTGAAGCGCGCCATCCAGCAGCACATCGAGAATCCGCTTGCCAAGCAGATCCTCGAAGGCAAGTTCGGGCCCAAGGACACCATCGTGGTGAGTTGCGAAGGCGGGGTGATGCGGTTTGCACAGGGCTGATCTGCTCAATCGAGTCCCGAGTCCGTGTTCCTGATGCGGTGTTGCTGATGCAGCGGTAGCGCTTACGCAGGAGGGGGATGGAGGTGGGTGCAGCCAAGCCTGCCCTGCTGGGGAAGGTCCATCACCGCCTGCGGATGCTGGCCGTGGCCGATGAAGTTCTGGCTACCGCAGGTAAGGCAGGCGGTCGGCCGACCTTAACAATAAGAAAACCCCCGGCAGTAGCGCTGCGCGGGGGTTGGTTTTGCCTGTTCGGCCATGGCGGCACAGATCAAGTTGTCAGCCCGAGCTTCGATGTGTGGCTCAGGTGAGCAGCAATTTGCTGCCAATCAAAACCAGCATTACGCCGAGGAGGCGCCGCAGGATGTGTTCGGGTATCCGGGTGGACAGATGGCTGCCGATATAAATCCCGGGGAGGGAGCCCAGCAGGAGCGCGCCCAGCAAGTTCCAGTCGACACTGCCCAGCCACCAGTGCCCCAGCCCCGCTGTCAGGGTCAGGGGAACCGCGTGAGCCACATCCGACCCCACGATTTTGACCGGGGACAGTTTGGGGTAAAGGAAAAACAGGGCCGCAACGCCCAGGGCGCCTGCGCCTACCGAGGAAATGGAGACCAGGACGCCCAGCAGGATGCCGACCATTACCGTGATTTTGTCCAGGTGCCTGGAGCGCCAGGCCGCGTTTTCATGTTGGATGGCGTATTGCTGTACGCGGCGGCCGTAGAACAGTGCCAGTGAAGTGAGCAGCAGCGCGATCCCGAGAATGAACGCGATCACATCGGTCAGCTGCTCGCTGCGCCTGGGCAGCCGTGAGAGGGCGTAGAGGGTGAGGGCGGAGGCAGGGAGGCTGCCCAGCGCCAGCAATCCGGTGAGTCGCCATTCGACATGACCTTTGCGGCCATGAACGACAGTTCCGCCTCCTTTGGTGATGGCCGCGTACAGGAGGTCGGTGCCCACTGCGGTCGCCGGGCTGATCCCGAACAGGATGACCAGCAGGGGGGTCATCAGTGATCCACCGCCCACCCCGGTCAATCCAACGACAACGCCTACGGTAAAGCCAGAGAGGGTGTACAGCCAGTCCATGACGCGCTTGATCCTGAATTTGTCTGCACGCATGGTAACAAGGGCTGTGTATTCCTATATAGAATGATGACTTAAATGAATATGCTTGAATCGAATAAGCTGTACGGGGGAATCCGGGTCTCTGTACCTGGATGTCATTCCATCATGCTGCCTGCCATCGCCCGGAAATCACGCCTCTACATCTGCCCAGCAGTTGGGGGTTTCGTAGAGGCGGATTTTCTGGAGTCGCAGCTGCTTGCCGTAGCAGTTCTGGTAGGCGGGGCGGAGCCGATCGAAGGCGATCTGCGCCAGGTTTTCCGCAGTGGGGATCCGGTCCAGCTTGACGGTTTTGTGGCCAGGCAGGGTGGCAAGGAAGTCGACCACGGATTGGTCTCCGGCGTAGACCAGGAAAGCGTGATCCCATTGGTCGACCAATTCGGCTTTGGCAATGGACTTGATGTCGGAAAAATCCATGATCATGCCATTGGAGGAATCTCCCGCCGTCTCGATGACTTCACCTGCGAGGGTGATTTCGATAAGGTATCGGTGTCCATGCAGGTTGCGGCATTGGCTTTTGTGATCTGGAATCCGGTGTCCTGCGTCGAATTCCAGCCGGCGGGTGATCAGCATGTTCATTCCGGGTCGAAAGGTCCGGGGTCGAAAGGTCCGGGGTCGAAAAGCGATGAATTATAACACCCACTTCTTCCTCCCATGAATTCAGGGAACTGCATGACAAATCAGATCTTGAGTGTGATGGATCATCGCCGGGATGGTGCGGGATTGGTGTATGTCTATCCCGTTGTTTCCCGCCGGGCCGCCGGTCTTTCCATCGGCATCAATCTGAATGTAAACCGGGCTTGCAACTGGGCTTGTGTGTATTGCCAGGTGGAGGGGCTGAGCAAGGGGGGGCCACCTCCGGTGGATCCGGGTCTGCTTGAGCGTGAATTGGCCGGTTTTCTGGAGCAGGTTCTGGTGGGAGACTATCTCTCCCGCCATGTACCCGAGGCCTGTCGCCGTCTTGCCGACATTGCTTTTTCTGGAGACGGGGAGCCGACGAGTGCCCGTGAATTTCCTGAAGTGCTCCAGGTGTCGGCCCGTGTGATGGAGTCGTTCGGGATACTCGGCAAACTCCCGGTGCGCCTCATCACCAATGGCAGTTTCATGCACCGGGACGAAGTGAAGCGGGGGTTGATGAACCTGGCTGCCATGGCGGGAGAGGTCTGGTTCAAGGTGGACCGGGGCGATCCTGAAGGCATGCTGAGCATCAATCAAAGCAGAATCCCCGTTGAGCGGGTAGTGGCCAATTTACGGGATTGTGCCGAAAGGGTGCCGACCTGGGTGCAAAGCTGCTGGTTTGCCTGGGATGGACAGGCGCCTGGAAAGGAAGCACGGCAGGCGTATCTGGAATTGCTGAGCCAGGTCGCCGACGTGGTAAAAGGGGTTCATCTCTATGGCTTGGCGCGTCCTTCACAGCAGCCTGAGGCAGGTCGGCTGGGCAGGCTTTCCGGAGCGGAGCTGGAGAATTGGGGAAGATGCATCGAAAAAGAAACAGGCATCAGCGTGGTGGTGTCACCCTGATGCCTGTTCATCATCCGCCATGTCAGGCGGCTGCTTTCATTTTGCTGCGGGCGGACTTTTTCAGGGACTTGAAGAGCTCGGCTTCGTGTTCTTTCATGTATTCCAGCACTTCAAAGTCTTCGCGCTTGATCCGCTGAATGTCGATTTGCTCGACATGGACCAGACGCAGCAGTTCGCGGACGGGTTTGGGCATGTTGCGACCGCTTTCATAACGGGAGCCGCCGCTCTGGGTGACGCCGATTCTGGACCAGAATTGCTGCTGATTGAGGCCCAGCTTGCGACGAATCTCGCGCGGGTCGATCTTTTCCAGGGTCTTGATGTTGCTCATGTTTTTCCTCTCGTGGGTCAAGTGCCATGAATCTTGGCTTTGTCTGCATATATAACTAAAGTCATATGGCTCGAAGTATATACACTCGTTGGACATAATTGCAAGCGGCATGTTCAATTTTTTTGACGTAACAGAACGTTTCCTTGTTTTCGACCATGCGCTAGAATTCCCAGGTTTTCCTGCACGAATGTCATGATTGGATAGCGGAATGGCTTTGATTGTTCAAAAATACGGCGGCACTTCGATGGGAAGCCCCGAGCGCATCAAGAATGTTGCCAGGCGGGTTGCACGGTTCCAGGCTCAGGGGCACCAGGTGGTGGTGGTGGTTTCCGCCATGAGCGGAGAGACCAATCGTCTCATTGCCCTGGCCAGGGAAATTCAGGCCGATCCCGACCCGCGGGAACTGGATGTGGTGATTTCCACCGGTGAGCAGGTCGCCATTGGCCTGCTGTGCATGGCCTTGAAGGATGCCGGTTTGAAAGCCAGGAGCTATACCGGCGGGCAGGTTCGCATCCTGACCGACGATGCTTTCAACAAGGCACGCATCTTGTCCATCGACGAAGCCGACATCCGTGCCGATCTGGATTCCGGTCATGTCGTGGTGGTGGCGGGTTTCCAGGGCGTGGACGAGGCCGGCAACATCACCACCCTGGGACGGGGCGGCTCCGACACCACGGGTGTGGCACTGGCGGCTGCGCTCAAGGCCGATGAGTGCCAGATCTATACCGATGTGGATGGCGTCTACACCACCGATCCCCGTATTGTCCCCGAGGCCAGAAAGCTGGATACGGTCACCTTCGAGGAAATGCTTGAAATGGCCAGCCTGGGATCGAAGGTGCTGCAGATCCGCTCGGTTGAGTTTGCGGGCAAGTACAAGGTCAAATTGCGAGTCCTGTCCAGCTTCCAGGATGAAGGGGAGGGGACGCTGATTACTGTTGAGGAAGGCAAAAAAATGGAACAACCGATTATCTCCGGCATCGCTTTCAACCGTGATGAGGCCAAGCTGACGGTGCTGGGCGTGCCTGATCGTCCAGGGGTTGCCTACCAGGTGCTGGGCCCCATCGCGGATGCCAATATCGATGTGGACATGATCATTCAGAACGTGGGTCATGATGGTTCCACCGATTTTTCCTTTACCGTGAACCGTTCCGAATTCGAGAAGGCCAAAGCTGTTCTGGAAAGTGTGCGCCAACACATCGGTGCCCGGGAAATCATCGGGGACAACAGGATCTGCAAGGTATCTGCCGTGGGTGTCGGCATGCGCTCCCATCCCGGGGTTGCCAGCCAGATGTTCCGTGCCCTGGCCGAGGAAGGCATCAACATCCAGATGATTTCCACCTCTGAAATCAAGATTTCCGTGGTGCTCGATGAAAAGTACCTGGAACTTGCCGTGCGCGTGCTGCACAAGTCTTTTGATCTGGACAAGTAAAGGTAAGGGTAAGTCCCGGAGTTGAAAGCCAATCCTGCGCGATTGGCTTTTTTCATAGGCTGGAGATTTTCATGATAAGCTTTACAATCCAGATCTAAGCTGATGAAATATAAGCGTAAGCATCTGTTCGACCACACGGATCAGTCGTTTGAATAGATCAAAATTTCCGGAATCACCCCATGGCTGCATCTTCCCGACGACTGGAAAAACCCAGTCCCCTGCCTGAAAAAATTGGCGTCCTGCTGCAGGAATCGCGCTGGCTGGTGATCGGTGCCTTGGCCCTGTTTCTCGCACTTTCCCTGTGGGGTTACCACCCGGGTGATCCGGGGTGGTCGCATGCGGTCGGCGCTGCGGGGTTGCAGAACCCGGCGGGCCGGGCCGGCGCCTGGATTTCCGATTTGCTGTTGTTTCTTTTTGGCTTTTCTGCCTGGTGGTGGATCGTCCTGTTGCTGATGTTCGTCTGGTGGGGCTATCGGCATCTGAATGGACTAGGAGAGGAGAAGGGCGCCGATCGTCGCCCGCTCTATATCGCCATGGCCGGGTTCCTGCTGCTGCTGTCTGCCAGCTCCGCCCTGGAATCCTTGCGTTTCCATTCTCATCAGGGCCGTCTGCCCATGGCACCGGGCGGCATGCTGGGGGTGGAAGTGGGAGGCGCGCTTGGGGCCAGCATGGGTCATACCGGCGCCACCCTGTTGCTGCTGGCGGCCATGGCGGTGGGCTGGAGCGTGTTTTCCGGCATGTCCTGGCTGTGGTTCTTCGAGCGCCTGGGGGCTGGGCTGGAATCTGCTTGTCAAGGAGTGTTGGGTGTTTACGAACGGTGGCAGGACAAGCGTATCGGCCGGGAAGTGGCCCAGCAACGGGAAGCGGTGGTGGAGGTCGAGAAGAAACGGGTGGAGTTCCAGGAGCCGGTCTTCATCGAGCCGCCAGCCCCCATGGAAGTTGTCATCTCGCCCAAGGCAGAGCGACGCATCGAACGGGAAAAACAGGCCACCCTGTTTCCGGAGGAGGCCATCGGTGGGCGGTTGCCACCCCTGCATCTGCTCGACCCGGCGCCGCCGCACATGGAATCAGTGGCCGCCGATACCCTGGAATTCACTTCGCGCCTGATCGAACGCAAGCTGGCCGACTTCGGCGTTCTGGTGAAGGTGCTGGCAGCCCTGCCCGGGCCGGTGGTCACCCGCTACGAGATCGAGCCGGCAACCGGGGTCAAGGGCGCCCAGATCGTCAATCTGGCGCGCGACCTGGCCCGGGCGCTGGCCCTGATTTCGGTGCGGGTGGTGGAAACCGTGCCGGGCAAGTCCTGCATGGCTCTGGAACTGCCCAACCCGCGCCGCCAGACCGTGAAACTGGCCGAGATCATTTCCAGCAAACCCTGGAATGACATGAACAGCCCGCTGACCGTGACCCTGGGCAAGGACATCGGCGGCCAGCCCGTGGTGGCCGACCTGGCCAGGATGCCCCACCTGCTGGTGGCCGGCACCACCGGTTCCGGCAAGTCCGTGGGGGTCAACGCCATGATCCTGTCGCTGCTCTACAAGGCCGAACCGGAAACCGTGCGCCTCATCCTGATCGACCCCAAGATGCTGGAACTGTCGATCTACGAGGGCATTCCCCATCTGCTCGCCCCGGTGGTCACCGACATGCGCCAGGCCGCCAACGCCCTGAACTGGTGCGTGGGCGAAATGGAAAAGCGTTACAAGCTCATGAGTGCCATGGGGGTGCGCAACCTGGCCGGTTACAATGTCAAGATCCGCGAGGCGGAAAAAAAGGGTGAGCACATTCCCAATCCTCTTTCCCTGACCCCGGAAGCCCCTGAACCCCTCACCGTGCTGCCTCATATCGTCGTGGTCATCGACGAACTGGCGGACCTGATGATGGTGGTCGGCAAGAAGGTGGAAGAACTCATCGCCCGCCTGGCCCAAAAGGCCCGCGCCGCCGGCCTGCACCTGATCCTGGCGACCCAGCGTCCCAGCGTCGATGTCATCACCGGCCTGATCAAGGCCAACATCCCCACCCGGATTTCCTTTCAGGTCTCCAGCAAGATCGACTCCCGCACCATTCTCGACCAGATGGGCGCCGAGGCCTTGCTGGGTCAGGGCGACATGCTCTACCTGGCGCCAGGCACAGGCTACCCGACCCGGGTACACGGCGCCTTTGTGACGGATGATGAAGTGCACCGGGTGGTGGAATACCTTAAAGAAACCGGCACGCCCGATTACATCGAAGACATCCTTTCCGGCTCCCTCGATGATGAAGGCAGCGGTCATGGCGAGGAGGGGGGCGATGCCGAGAATGATCCCCTCTACGATCAGGCCGTGGAGATCGTTCTGAAAAGCCGCCGTGCTTCCATCTCCCTCGTGCAGCGCAATCTGCGCATCGGCTACAACCGGGCTTCCCGCCTGATCGAATCCATGGAACAGGCCGGCCTGGTATCCGCCATGGATGGGCGGGGCGGGCGCGAGGTGCTGGCCCGCAAGGAAGAGGAATGAGCCGCCCCTGCCAGGTCACAAATGAATGCAGTTTTTTTGCGCCGGGTTTGGCAAACCGGGCCCCATCTTGCCCATGAGATTTCAACCATGAAGCGTCGCCTGTTCCTGCTGGCCGCCCTCTGTTGCCCCCTGCTGGCCCAGGCCGGGGCAGTGGATTTCCTGAAGCAGTTTCTTGACAATACCCAGAGCTTCCGTGCCGGATTTTCCCAGTCCGTCCTCTCCAGAAGCGGGCGCAAACCGCAGCAATCCACTGGCAAACTGGCCTTCCTGAAACCCGGCAAGTTTCGCTGGGAAGTGGAGCAGCCTTACCCTCAGCTGATGGTGGGAGATGGCAAGAAAGTCTGGATTCACGACCCGGAACTCGAACAGGTCACCGTCAAGAAAATGGACCAGGCCCTGGGCGCCACTCCTGCCGCGCTCCTCTCCGGCAGCAGCGACACCCTGAAGAACTTCAGCCTCAGCGAAGGCGGTAACAGCGATGGCCTGGACTGGGTCGAAGCCAGGCCCAAAAATCAGGAAGCCAGCTTCGACCGGGTGCGCCTCGGTTTCACCCCGGACGGAAAACTGCAAGCCATGGAAATGTTCGATAACTTCGGCCAGACCACCACCTTGCGTTTCCACCAGGCCGAAAGCAACCCCGCCTTGCCCCTCAGCCTGTTCCAATTCACCCCGCCCAAGGGCGCCGACGTGATCGGTGAATGAGCCTCGAAGTGAGGCACGCCCATGGCCTGCCGTGGGTAGGCCCGATGGCGCGCCTTGCTGCCAATTGCGAGCTTCAGGACCTTTCCCACGGCGAAATCGACGCCCGGCTTGGGCGCTCCGGCGGCGGTAGCCGTGGAACGCTGCCTCGCCCGCCTGGATGACGCCATCGCCCGCCGCCTGCGCTGAAGACGGCATCGAGCCTCTTGCAAACCCCACTGCAAACCCCACTGCAAACCCCTTTACCGGTCTGATTTTTTCGCATCGAGAGGCGAAATCGGAGGGGGGCAGATTCGGGCATACCCATTTTGGGCATGATGAGTTTGCTGAATGCTCGAGCGCATCCCCATCACTGCGAAATTCTCGAACCGGCAACGATGCCTTGCCGCTGCAAACAGCGGAAAAAATCCGTCAAATCAGCCCGGGAAACCGGATGGATTCGGACGCTGGCACCTGGAAATGATTGGGCTTTGATTGACACCGACAGGCGGCTGGATGACCCGCTGAATTTGTGCACTGCAGCTTGCAGCATCGCAAAAAATCGATTATCTTTAATCAAACGAGTTTAATTTTTCACCCGAAGGGTAAATCATGAGCCTGGCACTGGAACTGGATGGCCCCGAAAGCAGCAGAGCAGCCGGACCCAAGAAGCCGCGCAGCCTGACCGAGGCGGTATTGCACAAGCTGCGGACCGAAATCGTGCAAGGAGTTCTGGCCGCCGGATCGAAGCTGCTGATCGATGATCTCCAGCGTCGCTATGACGTGAGTGGCGGGACTGTTTGTGAGGCGCTGAGTCTTCTTGTTTCCGATGGGCTAGTGCAGACGAAGGCGCAGCGGGGGTTTTTCGTAATGCCCATGTCATTGGATGACTTGGGCGACCTGACTCGTGCCCGTATTGCGCTGGAGTGTGAAGCGGTCCGTGAAAGTGTGAAAAACGGAGGGAGCGGATGGGAAGACAATCTGCGCGCGGCTTACCTCAGCCTCACAGAGCTTGACGAGCAAGTCATGCGTGATCCGGAGGGGCAATTTGACCGGTGGGAGATTGCCAACCGCAACTTTCACCGCGCCCTGATCGCTGCTGATTCGTCTAACTGGACGTACAAATTTCTGGCGGTACTGAACATTCATCTGGAGCGCTACCGGCGCCTGAGCTCCGTCCATACCTTGCCGGACCGGGACGTTCTCGCTGAACACGAAGTGATCTTCCAGAGCGCCATGGAGCGTGATGCCGACCGCTGCGCCCAACTGCTGCGCGAGCATATCGGGACGTCGGCAGCCGTGATCCGTAAATTTTCATTGATCCGGTGATGCGCCTGCACCGGATGATTCTGATAGGCGCACCTAATGACCTTCATCGATGTTAAATAGAGGAGACTCAAATATTATGAATTCGACAATGAATGAAATCCCGAACGCTGTGGTCAGGTTGTCCCGGAAGTGGACGCCGGATGAAATTCGCGGGCTCGTCGACCAGGATCAGGGTTTGCTCGACCCGCGCATCTACAGTGATCATGACCTCTACGAGCTGGAACTGGAGCGGATCTTCGCACGTTCGTGGTTGCTGGTCTGCCACGAAGGACACATTCCGAATCCCGGTGACTACATCACGACCTACATGGGCGAGGATCCGGTCATCGTGGTCCGGCAGAAAGATCGCTCGATCAAGGTATTCCTGAATCAGTGCCGCCATCGTGGCATGACCATCGAACGCGCGACTTTCGGGAACGCGAAGTCCTTCACCTGTACCTATCATGGTTGGGCCTACGACATTGCCGGCAACCTGGTCAATGTTCCCTTCGAAAAGGAAGCGTTCTGCGACAAAAAAGAAGGTGATTGCGGGTTCGAGAAGGCTGACTGGGGGCCGCTCCAGGCGCGGGTCGATACTTACAAGGGGCTCGTTTTCGCCAACTGGGACAAAAAAGCCCCGACGCTGATCGACTACCTCAGTGACGCAACGCCGTACATGGACGCCATGCTGGATCGTACCGAGGCCGGCACGGAGGTGATTACCGGGATGCAGCGGACGGTCATTCCATGCAACTGGAAGTTTGCCGCCGAGCAATTCTGCTCCGACATGTACCACGCTTGCACGATGTCGCATGTGGCCGGTGTGGTCTCCAGTCTGCCGCCCGATGTGGACCTTTCGCAGGTGAAGCTGCCTGTGACCGGTAACCAGTTCCGTGCCCAGTGGGGTGGCCATGGTACCGGCTGGTTCAACGATGATTTTGCGCTGCTCAAGGCCATCATGGGGCAGAAGATCGTCGACTACTGGACCAAGGGAGCTGCCGCAGATCGCGCCAATGCCCGGCTTGCAGATCGGCTGCCGGTGCATCGCATGGTTGCACAACACATGACGATATTCCCGAGCTGCTCGTTCCTTCCCGGTATCAATACGGTCCGTACCTGGCATCCTCGTGGGCCGAATGAGATCGAAGTCTGGTCGTTCATCGTGGTTGATGCGGACGCGCCCGAGGAAATCAAGGATGAGTACCGCAAGATGAATATCTTCACGTTCAACCAAGGCGGAACCTTCGAGCAGGACGATGGCGAGAACTGGGTTGAGGTGCAACGCGTATTGCGGGGCCATGTCGCCCGCAGCCAACCGTTCTGCGCACAGATGGGGCTCAACAAGCCAAACGCCAACAACCCTGATTTTCCGGGAAAAACCAGCTACGTCTATGGCGAAGAGGCGGCCCGGGGTTTCTATCATCACTGGAGTCGGATGATGTCCGAACCGACGTGGGATTCCCTGCGCCCTTGAGGGTGGAGCAATGCACCGGCAAATTCCTTGATGGAAATGAGTTTGCCTGAAAAATACTTCGATCGACTTCTATGGTGAAACCAGAGATCCGGTCAAAAGCTACTGAACAAGGAGATTTATAATGCAAACAGCGTTGGAATTGGTTGAGCCTTTCAAATTCCCTGAAAAGCCCGTAAGTCTGGAAGTACAGCATGCCGTCGAGCAGTTCTATTACAGAGAGGCGCAGCTTCTCGATCATCGCAAATATCAGGAATGGCTTGGGCTGCTGACGGAAGACATTCATTACTGGGCCCCCATCCGGACCACTCATTCGACCAAGAACATCGAGCGTGAATATTATGGTCCTGGCTGCAATGCGCATTTCGACGAGGACTATGACCGTTTGCGTGCCCGTATCCGCGGCAGACAGTCGGGTTTGAACTGGACGGAAGATCCTCCGTCACGCAGCCGCCACATCGTGTCCAACGTCATCGTCCGTGAAGTCTCGGCGGCAAAGTTCGAAGTCAGTTCCGCTTTCCTTTGCTACCGCAATCGTCTCGAGCGAATGACCGACATTTATGTTGGAGAAAGGCGTGATGTTCTACTCAGAACTGATGACGGGTTCGGGTTCAAGATCGATAAGCGTACCGTCCTTCTCGACCAAAGTACGATTACCGCAAACAACCTGAGCATGTTCTTCTGATATCAACGCGCGAGATCTGATGCGTTGAGCAAGGCCCTCTGACAAAAAGCAGGGAGGAGGGCCTTGCTTATCTGGAGATTGGAAATGAATGAGCGAAGTGTGCGCTGGTTTTTTGTGGCAGTCGGTGTTTTTTACCTGCTCAACTTCATCGGCCTCCTGCCGGGTTTGAGCGAACCTCTGCTGACTGTCATGTATCCCGAAGCCGGTCTCCCAGTGGGAGGGGAGGGCTCCTCCTTGCTTCAGGATGCTTGGGCGGTCATCGGAGCGCAACTGGGGGCGATCGGCGTCGTCGCCTTGTGGGGTGCGCGTGAACCTCGCCGATACGCTGCGGTCATTCCGGTGGTGATTGCCGTCGAGGTATTCGATGCGTTCTGGGACATCTACAGCATCGTTTTCAGCGGCGAGGCGCTCTGGTTTGGCTTGACGACGCTGTTCATTCACATCGTCTGGATCGTCTGGGCCTATGCAGCATGGGTCGGCCTGAGTGCTCGCTCGCCGCAGGTGCAATGAAGTAAGTTTGGATACGGTGATTAGTTATGAGCTTTGAAAGAGTATGTGAGGCAAGCGACCTGCCGGACGGAGAGGCGCTCAAGGTCGAACGAAATGGGATTGAAGTGGCGGTATTCAATGTCGATGGAGAGTTTTTCGCAACCCAGGACCGATGTTCGCACGGTGATTGGTCATTGTCCGAAGGCGGCTTTCTTGACGGCGATGTTGTCGAGTGTTCACTCCACTGCGGAAAATTCTGTGTTCGAGATGGAAATGTAAAAGCATACCCGCCCACTGAACCCTTGAAGGTGTTTCCGGTCCGCCTCGAGGGTGGAGTGGTCTATGTCGACTTTAGTGCAGGACACATCACACCATGATTGAGACAATTGTCATTGTAGGGGCTGGCCTTGCCGGCGCGACGGCTGCGCGGGCGCTACGGGCCGGCGGTTATGAGGGGAAAATTCACCTGATTGGTGAAGAGGGTCAGTTTCCGTATGACCGGCCGTCGTTATCGAAGAACGTCCTGTTGGGTGAGGCCGAGACACCACCTCTTCTCATGGAGCCTTCCTGGTATCAGGAGGCAAATATCGATCTTTGCCTTGACGATGCGGTTGAGAGTATCGATAGAGAACGGCACAGGGTCATGTTGCGGTCCGGGGCAGCGCTGCCGTTTGACCGGCTGATCTTTGCCACTGGCATGCGACCCCGCAAGCTACCGTTTCCTGGTGCCGATCTTCAAGGAGTCTACTACCTGCGTGACTATGCCGATTGCGAAGCTCTGCGCAAGGCTTTCAGTGAGGCTCGTTCGCTGGTCATCGTCGGGGGTGGGCTGATCGGTTGCGAAGTAGCCACGGCGGCCCGGAAAGCGGGTCTTCAGGTCACCATTCTTGACTGCGCTGACGAGTTGCTTGTCCGTGTCCTGGGCGACAAAGTCGGAGGGTGGTGTCGTCAGCAGCTGCTCGATCTGGGGGTGCGTATCGAACTCAATGCGCGCCTCGAAAGAATGGTGGGCGATCAGACCGTTCGCGGCGTGGTGTGCTCCGATGGACGGGAGATTGAAGCCGATATCGTTCTAGTCAGCATTGGCGGCGAACCGGCCGATGCCTTGCTCAAGGCGGCGGGCGTTGACTGCGAGAACGGCGTGCTTGTTGACGCCTGCGGACAAAGTTCGAGTGCCGAAATTTATGCGATTGGCGACGTTGCGGCATGGCCAATCAAGGGCGGAGGGCGTCGATCGCTCGAGACCTACATCAATTCCCAGCAGCAAGCAGAGACGGCCGTCGCCGCCCTGCTTGGCCACTGCAAGCCAGCCCCGCAGATCGCAACGTCCTGGACGGAGATTGCCGGGCATCGCATCCAGATGATCGGCGATATCAATGGGCCGGGCGAATTTGTGCTGCGCGGTGACTTGAGTGGCGGTCAGGCAGCGCTGCTTTTCCGTGTTCATGAGGGAAAGGTCGCGGCCGCGGTGTCAATCGATGCAACAAAAGATTTCGCGATAGCGACCCGGTTGGTGTCGTCTGACCTTGCCGTATCACCGCAGTTGCTTTCGGATACATCTTTTGCGCTTCGAGAATTGCTCAAGACGTCGACCCGGGCGGGAGTATCTGCCTGAAGTTTTCCGTGAAGCCTTCTGTGTATTGAAAGGGAGAAGAATGAAGCTAAAAGATCAGGTTGTGTTGATAACAGGTGGAGCGTCCGGCCTTGGGCGTGCCCTTGTCGATCGCTTTGTTGCGGAGGGTGCGAGAGTTGCCGTGCTCGACAAGTCTGCGGAGGGCATCCGGAAACTGGAGTCGGATCATGCCGGTAATGTCGTCGGTTTTACAGGTGATGCGAGATCACTCGATGACAACAAGGCCGCTGCCCGCCGGTGTGTTGATGTTTTTGGAAAGATCGACACCTTGATCTCGAATGCCGGGATCTGGGACTACAACACGGCGCTGGTAGATATCCGGGAAGACAAGTTCGACACGTCTTTTGACGAAGTTTTTCACGTTAACGTCAAATCCGGGCTGCTGGCCGTGAAGGCTTGCCTGCCCTATCTGGTGCAAAGCCGGGGCTCGGTCATATTCACGATCTCGAATGCGGGGTTTTACCCTAATGGCGGGGGTCCCCTTTACACGGCATCAAAACATGCATTGGTCGGCATCGTTCGCGAGTTGGCATTTGAGCTTGCGCCTTATGTGCGGGTCAATGGTGTTGCGCCGGGAGGAATGGCGACTGATTTGCGCGGTCCGGCATCCATGGGGATGAATGATCGTTCAATCTCGAGCATCCCGCTTGGCGAATTGCTCGAAACGGTTTTGCCGATCGGGCGCATGCCCAACGTCGAAGAGTACACGGGGGCCTACGTGTTTTTCGCGACCCGTGGAGATGCTGCGCCCGCAACCGGTGCCGTGTTGAACTATGACGGAGGGATGGGTGTTAGAGGCCTTTTTGCTTCAGTAGGCGGAAAAGATCTTGAAGAGAAACTAGGCCTCTCGAAGTAGTTCAATATTCACAACGAAAGAGGAGATGACATGAAAATCAAGGCACTGGGGTACATGGGGTTTGCCGTCAAGGATGTTGGTCTCTGGCGTGATTTTCTCGCCAGGAAGATCGGCCTGATGGAGACACCGTCTTCCACGAATGAGGACGCGCGTTATCGCATGGACTCGAGAGGCTGGCGCATCGGCGTGACGCAGGGAGATCTGGACGATCTGGCCTTCGTGGGCTTCGAAGTATCGAACCCGCAGGAGCTGGCTGCGATGCGTAGCCGGCTGCAAGAAGCAGGAATCAAGGTGGAGGATGCAAGTCCGGAACTTTTGGCGGATCGAGACGTGCTTGGCATGATCAGGTGTATGGATCCCTTTGGAATGCAGGTTGAAATTTTCTATGGCGCGGCCGATCAGTACGAGAAACCGTTTGTTTCACCCACCGGCATCAAGGGGTTTGTGACCGGGAGCCAGGGAATGGGGCACTACTTTTATGCGGTCCCGGACATTTCAAAAGCCTTGCGCTTCTATTCCGACGCACTTGGGTTACAGCTATCGGACTACATTGACATTTCGCTTTCCCCGGAATTGACCGTACGTGGACATTTTTTCCACTGCAACGGCCGCCATCACACCATGGCGATCGCCGAGGCGCCGATGCCCAAGCGCATTCACCATTTCATGATCCAGGCCACGTCTTTCGACGATGTGGGCTTTGCCTGCGACCGCCTCGATGGCCGCGACAACGATGCCATCGACAGCAATCTTCGCGTAGCCGATGCCGATGGGGAAAGCTGCCTGACCACCACGATTGGTCGCCATGTCAACGACCACATGGTGTCTTTCTACGCCAAAACTCCTTCGGGATTTGAAATTGAATTTGGCTGGGGTGCGCGTGAAGTCGACGACAATTCGTGGTCAGTGACTCGTCATAGCCGCACTGCAATGTGGGGACACAAGTCCCTCCGCAGTAAATAACAGCCTTCCACCCTGCACGGACGTCGAATTCAAATCCGGCGTCCGTGATTGAGCCTCAGGGATGTAACGCCAGGGATTTAACGAATATGAAAGATGTATATGGCGATAGACACTGATATCGTGGAAAGAGTCGGCGACGAGCTCTACGAGGCATTGATCTCGAAAAATGCACGGGACCCGCTTAGCGACCAGTATCAGGATATGACCATTGACGATGCCTACGCAATTCAACAACGCCTGATATCCAGACGAGTTGATTCCGGCGAGAAGATTGTCGGGAAAAAAATCGGCATCACAAGCCAAGCAGTCATGAACATGCTGAACGTGTTTCAGCCGGACTTTGGCTGCCTGCTTGACGGAATGTCGCTCAGCGACGGGGCTCGTGTGCCTGTCGAGCGGCTGATCCAGCCCAAAATCGAGGGCGAGATAGCCTTCGTTTTGAAGAAAGATTTGATCGGGCCTGGCATTTCCAGCGCCGATGTTTTGGCAGCAACGGACTTTGTCATGCCCTGCATTGAAATCGTCGATTCGCGTATCCGGAACTGGCGGATCAAGATTCAGGACACGATTGCTGACAACGCCTCGTGCGGCATGTTCGTACTCGGAAATACGGCGGCGGATCCACGCGCTCTGGACTTATCGACTTGCGGCATGGTCCTTGAAAAGAACGGTGCGGTGGTTGCGACTGGCGCGGGCGCAGCCGCGTTGGGGTCTCCAATCAATTCCGTCGTCTGGCTTGCCAATGCACTTGGCAGTCGCGGTATTCCCCTCCGGGCCGGTGAGGTCATACTATCCGGGGCGCTGGCGAATATGTTCGATGTTTGTGCCGGCGAGCACTATCGCGTAACGATCAGTGGGATGGGCAGTTGTTCTGTTAGTTTTTTTTAACATATCGGCGAACAAATCAAGGAATTTCTCATGGAAAAAATCAAATGCGCGCTCATCGGTCCGGGCAACATCGGCACCGATCTGCTCTACAAGTTGAAGCGCAGCCCCGTTCTCGAGCCGGTCTGGATGATCGGCATCGACCCTGAATCCGAAGGTCTGA